>CAZVVF010000042.1:0-11813 GCA_964630575.1 uncultured Burkholderiales bacterium
AGCAGAAATCTTATCGATTTTTTGCTCGCCGATACCCGAACGAGCCTCTAGATGATTGCCGATGGTTCCGGTGAGGTAACCCACGACTCCGCCCACCACGAATCCGACTGGTCCCAACACGCCGAGGCCTATCAGACTCGTCGCCGCGACCGAGGAAAGTGTGGAGATCCGGGCAGCGTTCAAACGCTTGACGTCTTCGGCAGAGAGCTTCTCGGGAGCCTCGGATTCGGCGCTGGATGAAGCCTCCTCGACACCAGGCTGCGCGGCTTTTTCGCCCTCTTGAGCAGCATCCACCTTCGGATGTCTGACCGTATCGAGCCCTATCTGCATGCCGACGGGGATAGAGAGAAGGCCGTTGAGAGCAGCCATCGCTGTAGACGCTGCCGAAAGGAAACCCTTTCGAATCAGGCGAGAACGATTGGTCTTACTGCCGGCTTCTTTTCCACCGGAGCTAAAGGTGACTTGGTCGTGTTGATCAGAGGCCACCTCACCAGTAGCGCCGTTGAGGGTTGACTGTACATCGGGTCTGTCCGATTCAACTTCGACCTTCTTACGAGTGGGACTCTTGAGGGCTCCAGGAGCAGTCAGACGCGCTACATTGATTTGCGAGTTCACGTTCATATCTTCCCCGCCTGGTTTTTAGTTCCTGGACATGTGGCCATGGGTCGATGTTAACTTATCGGCATAAAAAAATGCTTAATGTTCACATCTGGCCCAGGCTCAGCGACAAAGAAAGAACGGTCAGTTGTACTCTGGCTCACAAATCCGAAACTCTCTGGCAGCGCTCTCCGGTTGGTTGAATGCGGAGGTCGAGGCGTGCCTCTACCTCAAAAACTCGTGGCCAGGGCAACACGACCTCCAGTTTGGAGCGCTGGAACTGTACCTCCACTCCTTGTGGCCAGAGGCAAAAGGTTCGCCCCAAATACCTTTCACGGAAAACCTCTTGAGCCCATTCGATCAGTTGCAGGCGGATATCTACACCCACCGGCCCAAAGAGATTCAGAAGTGGGTCGGCCGTACTCGACAGACCTTTGGCGTTGGCTCGAACGTTCTCTCTGACCACCGTTTGAAAGGCATAGTCGTCGATAAAGCGAGCCAACAGAAAGGCCTGGTGGGTCTTCTCACTCTCCAAACGTTGACCCAGCGTCCAAGTTGGCGAGTTCTCAGCGACCAGGTGACACACGGCTTGCGCGATAACCGTCCCCACCGTGTTTGCCGGGGTGTTCCAAGAGGCGAAGCCCTGCAACTCAAAGAGGTTGAGCTCCGCCAGCGACGACTCCGCCAAAAACGGGTCCATTCGATTGACCAGCGACAGATCCGCCACGGCCACCGGTCGACCATTGGCCATAGCCTGAGACACTGTCTTGACAAAGGCTTCTGAGGCAGGCCGGCGTTCCTCTCCGGGGACCTTCCAGGGCTGGGAGTAGGGAACATAGACGTAGAGGTCGAGATCCGCAGAAGGATCATCGAGCCGTCTGGCACCGCTCACCTCCAGGTGCTGCTCGACCATGTGCTCCAGCGGCAGACTCTCCAGTGGCGGAATCTCGTGAGCGGCTTCGGGATCGCTGTAGATCACTCTCACAGTGGGAACCCGTCCGGCGCGTTCGCCGATGGCTCGTGCCACCATCGACATTGTCAGTTCGTCGATTCCAGACAAAAGGGTAACCTTGTCCCCAACTTGATTCTCCTGGATCTGCTCTCTCAGCCATTCTTGCTCATAGCGGTGGATACCAGTTTTGTTGGAATCGTCTTGCCCTAGAATGAGAGAATCTATCGAGCCTTCACGACTGAACTCGATCAGAGTGCCTATGGTGGAGACGTTTCTATCCCGAACCTGGAGGTACTCCACAACGATCTCTGCTGGAACGCTGGTAGGAAACGGCACCTCTAGCCCTTTTTCATAGTCAGCCAGCATCTCTCGCCCTGACGCGAGGTCTCCCTTGGCGGCCCATTTGGAGAGCACGGTCTCATGCGGGGCCTCGGCGTCAGAGGTTCGGAGCGAAAGTCTTGGAACTGTGGCCAGAACATGTATGGTCACGCCACGGGCACCGATATCCCTGAGCCGAGTGAGTCGCTCCTGCACAATATCGACACCGATATCTGCCGTCCTGGACGCTACCAATCCCCCATAGAGCCACATATCGGCGGACACGAAGAGAGTATCCCCGGCCTTGACACTCTCGTCGATCCAGTCGATGATCGCATCGCTGTCTCCGGGCTCATACAGTCGACCAAGCAGGTTCCGGCTAGGCAGCTTGAGGGCTTGCTGCGGGGCACCTATCCGATAGATCTGCTCCACAAACAGACGATTGGCTGGACGGTCGTCGAGAGGGACGAGGTAGTCCTCGGCAAGACAGTTCAACCCGAGGAGGAAAACCAGCGATATGGCAACGACGAATGTTCTCATGAGTCTATCTTTGCCTCAAAGAAGAAAAGTTACACACTTTCAGTCACCTTTCAGGTCCAGCCGTTAATGTTGGCGCAATCTTCATGAGCACGTCAAACAAGACAGAAAAGGCCAAAAACAACCCCTGGTATCCTTTCCAAAACCGAGTCTTTCGTGCCCTCTGGCTGGCGACTTTGATCTCCAGCCTGGGCAGTTGGATGCACCAGGTCGCCGACGGGTGGCTTATGACCACGCTTTCACCCGATCCCTTTCTGGTCTCTATGATCCAAGTCCTCAGCACACTGCCTATGTTCATCCTGGCTCTCCCTGCTGGCACCTTGGCCGATCTCATCGATCGCCGACGCTACCTCCTCTTCACCCAGACCTGGATGCTCTTGGCCTCTGGACTGATGGGGGTGTTGACCTGGAAGGGCTGGATGACCCCAGAGTTGCTCCTGGTGACAACCTTTTTCATGAGCCTAGGAGTGGCCCTGAACTCACCGGGGTGGCACTCGGTCACCCCCGAGGTGGTCACCCGCGAGGAGCTTCCCGGCGCGGTCGCACTCAACGGAATGGCCCTCAACTGCGCCCGCGCCACCGGTCCAGCTCTGGCCGGTGTCGTCCTCCTCTACTTTGGACCCTCCATCGCTTTCTTGCTCAACTCCCTCTCCTTCCTAGCCGTCATCCTCGTCTTGCTGAAGTGGAAACGGACAGAGCGCACAGAGTCGGCTCCTCCGGAAGGCTTCGTTCCCGCCATGAAGGTTGGGGTCCGACACGTTCGTCACTCGCCGTGGCTGCGGACCGTCCTAGTGAGAACCCCACTGTTTCTACTCTGCACCTCCTCCCTGTGGGCCCTCATTCCCGTGCTCTGTAACAGGGTCTACGGGTTTGGCCCCCGCCGATACGGTATACTCCTCGCGCTGTTTGGAATAGGTGCCATTCTGGGAGCACTCTATGTCCTGCCCCGTCTGCGCAGGGCCTGGAGCATCGATCGAGTGGTCACACTCTTTTGGTTGGGATTCGCCTTCTGTCTGGCCGGACTAGGGATGGCCCAAACCTTGCTCCAAGCGGGTCTCTGCATGCTCGGTGCGGGGATCAGTTGGCTCTGCGTTCTCTCCAATTTCTACTATGTCGTCCAGTCATCGGCTCCCCCATGGGTTCAGGGCCGCGCGATGTCTATCTATCTCCTCTTCTTTTTTGGAGCCGCCAGTACCGGAAGCGCCACCTGGGGTTATTTGGCCAAGTTCATGGAGGTTCGAGAGGTCTTCCTCACCGCTGGCTCGGTCCTTGCCTTTACCAGCTTGAGTCGCTTTTTCGCCCCTCTCAGCTCCGCTGGGGATCGGAACCTCGGCCCCTCTAAGGCGTGGCCCGACCCCGATGTCGCCTCAGTAGTTCCGCTCAGCCATGGCCCCATCTTTGTTACGGTGGAGTACGAGATCGATGAGGAGGATGGGGTTGCCTTTCGGGCGGCCCTGGAGAAGCTCCGGACCTTCCGTTACCAGAACGGAGTGATCCAATGGGGGTATTTTGTGGACATCGCCAACCCGAGACTCTACCGCGAAGTCTACTTTGAAGAGAGTTGGGGGGCCCACCTTCGCCATCACGAAAGAGTCACGTCGTTTGAGACTGAGGTCGCCGCTGAGGTGTACGCCTTCCACCGAGGAGAGGGAATGCCACCAGTCTTTCACTACGCCATCTGCAACCAGAAGTTCCCCTGTCTCGCCACCCAGCAGACAACTTGCCGCCCTGAGCCCAGGCGCTACGAAACGGACTCGAGAGGGGTCCCCCTTTGGTTCCTCGACGACGTCGGTGACAAATACCTCGACTCAGAAGAGCACTAGGTCGATCCCCTACGGCTCTCTTGTCCAGCCCAATGAACCGAGCAACTCCTGAACCTTGGAGTAGGCCACCGTCCCCCTCGCTCCAAGGCTGAGCGCCCCCTCCAAGCCCAATAGCGCCTCCTTCAGTTCCGATTCCGGCTCTGACAAGAGGTGACTGAAGGTGGGGTCGAGGAGATGACCCGTGATGGAACCGCAGTGACCCAGCAAACAGTCCATAAAGATCTCCAACTTACGGGCAGCCTCTTTCACCGACGGGGGATCGGTTGCCAAAGCACTGATGTCCTGAAAGTGAACGATATCGAGTTCGGACTGCCACAGTTCTGCCGTCAGCGCACTAGGAGCCAAAAAGAGCGCCGTTCCTAGCCGATTGCGGTGGTTCCCCACCAAGGCGCGCCTGACGTCATCAACAGCGCGGTGAAAATTACCATCTCGAAGCGAAAACCCAACAAACATCATGTGCCTGGTCAACATCGTTGCCTGAACGATACCGGCCAGAGCCGCTCGGCGTTCGGAGTAGCGCAAGTAGTCCTCTCTCCGAATAACGATATCCTCTGGGACCGAGACGCAACCGTGCATCTTCAAGAGCCAACGACTGTGCACATCTCCGGGACTGTACGGCAAGGTGGCCACAGGCATTCCACAGCTCTCAGCGGCAACCTCAAAGAGCCTGTCGTAGTTCTGCGTGATCACCTCACCGGAGGGCAAGCACGCCAACAGCCCGTGCAGGAGAGAGTAGTCCCAGGTACGTGAAAAAATTCGTGCCAGGTGAGCGTTGAGACTCTGGTCGCGAGCGCGGAAGCGTCGCTCTAGGACACTGCCCCTATCGAGCACATCGAGGTTGGAGAACTCCAGCAGTTCGACACTGGCAAAACCGATCTCACCAGCCAGCCTATCCAATAAGCCGTTCCAACTCGGCAGACCTGCGCTACAACTGACCCCCGCCCCCAGGAAAAGGGCCAACCCCTGCTGGCGACCGACCTCTGCCAGGCTCAAAGCCTTAGCCCTGAGCTCATCTGAGAGTGCCAGCCAGTCGAAACCGGCTTCAAAGCGCGCCTTTTGGGCTGCAGCGAAGGCCGGGGCTGTGTAAGTGACCAGAACAATGTCCACACCCTTGACCCTCACCAACTCGATGAGGTCCCGTACCAGAGTGCTGATGACCTGACCCTTGACTAACGCTCCACCACCAAATCCGGTGCTGATCACCGGCAGCGCAAGCAGGTGACGCTCTCGATTGTTGGCCGGTGCTTGGCCCAAAGCCAACACTCTCTCTACGAAAGCATCGACCGCCTCTACCAGGCGCTCCTTCTCGCTATAGATGATGTTCACCAGCCACGGCTGACTGCGATCGTCGTGCCACAGAGGCACCGGCATCACCCGTTCATCACCCGCGAGCCAAGCCTCGCTCCTGTGCTCCCGCATTTCGCTGAGCGCCTCTTGAAAACCAGCCGGCTCGGGCTTGAGCCAATAGTCTTCCACCAGGAGTTCATAGCCTGTGGGCATGAGCCAAGCGTCGCAGGCGAGCTTGGTGAGGTCTCCGCGAACAATAAAAAGATGTCCGCCCAAACTAGGCGCTCATAGCTCCTGGCAGACTCGCAGGCTTTGCAGCTACCAGATCGAGTATCCCCGGGAAATACCCCAACTCCAAAACTTCGGCACAAAAGAGATGGGCCGCCAGTTCTGCGATCGGACTCGGACAACGCGGACAAAAGAGATGAAACAGTTCGTGAGTCAAAATCAGGGCCTTGGGAGAGGGCTCCAGGGGAAAGCCCAAGAGGTCCAGTTCCTGAAAAAGATCGGCTTCTGAGCCCGGATCGATATAGAGCGACTTGTTGCGAATGTTGAGCTTGGCCCTGAGCTTCACCCCGGCGAAACCGAGTTCCTGATAAACGATCCTAAACCCGCGCCCTTGGAACTCCCGTTCAGCTCCACGACGCGTTTGTCGGGTCGCTCGATGAACCCACATCATAGCCTTGTCGACCAGACGCTTTTCCAACGGTTTGCCATAACTGGAAAAATACCAGGCTGGCATCTGCTCCAAAATAGTTGTCTTCATTTTACCCTTTCTTGGTGTGCACCAAAAAGTAAGCTGGAGTCTCAGGGTCGAGACCGCTCAGCTCCTGTCGTGCTAATGTCAAAACTTGGTCGGAAGTGGTCAACGAGGTGAGGTCCGTGAGTTTTCGTCCAGCGATCACGTGCAGCGCTGGTATCAAGGCTCCCGCATCTCCATATTCCGTGTGCTTGTTCAAGGTATTCAAAAGCGCGGAGTCGAGCTGCCCGACGGATGCAGACTCGGTGATCCCATCGGGAACCTGAAGCTTGATATTGCCTCTCCGGTCCGTGACCCAAAGGGTCTCTCGCTTTCGCTTAAAGAAAAAGAGGTATTTTTCCACTCGGGCACTCTTGAAGAGATAGTACTGATCGGTATCCCCGACGGCTGTGAAGGAATCTTCTTTGGGCGCGTTCTCCCTGAGCGTTTCTAGCCGCTCTTCGGGGGAGACCTCCTCAACCCGACCGGTCTCGCCTTCAGAGAAGGCCACCGACCCTGTCGCCGTGGCCGTGACGATACTCTTTTGCGCATCGACCGAAACCGTGACCTCCACCGTCTCCGGATCGGCCCCCATAGCGATCACGGCAGATTCGGCCTGGGCACGGATGGCCTTGAGATCGTCCTGATTCGGGTCAACGATGTTGCGTTCTATAGTCTCGCGAACCATGGCCAAGGCCGCGCCAATAGCCGATATAACCTCGGCCCGCTCGGCGATCTCAAAAGGAAAGCCCAGCTTCTCTGCCACTATCGGAACGATAGCGCCGGCTCCACCGCCACCGCCTAAAAGCTTCACCTGGCGGTCGGCAACGCCGTACTCTTTGACCAGCTGCTTGATGGTTGGCAGAACCTTGTCGGCCGCAGCGCTCAGGACACGCTTGGCGACTTCTTCGCCGGACGGCAAACCGAGATGCTCGGCCAGAGCGCCAAAGGCTCGAGCCACCTGATCCAAATTCCCCGCCGAGTAATCACCAGGCTTGATATAGCCTAGCAGATTGGCAGCGCAGGTGGTCGTTGGTGAAGTCCTATCACCGTTTTCGTTCTCCACCACAAAATATCCAGGGTCGCCAGCGACAGGCTGAACCTCCACCACCCTCAAGTCTCCTTCGAGGAGTTTGGCATCGGCAAAGGTGCAATAGGGGAAACCCGCCAGGTGTGCGCTTCGAGGACCCACTGTCAGTTGCCCCTTGTCGTCGCGACCGATCATCGACCCCCCCGCGATGCCGAGAGTCCGGCTATCGAGAGTTTTCAGATAGGTGGGGTGGCCGCCTATTGAGGCCGATTTGACGGCGGCCTTCCCATCCTTCACCAAGCAGATGTCGGTGCTGGTCCCTCCCACCTCCAGAAAGAGCGCATCGGAGGCTTTGAGAAACATCAAGGCCGCAGCCACACCGGCGGCCGGCCCCGACAAGAGAGTCATCACCGGACGACGACGAACCTCAGTGAGGCTCATAACCCCGCCGTCGCTTCGCATGACCATAAGCGGGGCCTCGACGGCGCGCTGAGTGAGAGCCTTCTGGGTCATCTCGGCTGTCTCGATCATCTTCGGTAAGATGCTGGCATTGAGCACGGCGGTCCGAGCTCTCACTCGCAAACCGTAGAGCCCCGACATCTCGTGGGTCCCACAGGCGGGAACATCCAGCGCACGAGCCTTCTCCATCACATCCTGCTCACCGCTCGGATCGTCAACCGAGAAGCCTTGGGCCCCAACGATGGCCTCGCAACCCTCCCTCTTGAGCTTCTCAATAGCAACCTCAACCTGGTCGGACTTGGCCTCTACAAACTCGAGGGTGCTGCGTAAAAACTTTCCCGGTGAGAGTTCGATGTCACCAACATTCAGGTCGGACTTGGCCTTCATCCCTTCCAACCCTTGACCCAGACCGACGATGCCGACTTTGGCGACGTCTCCCTCCAGCAGAGCGTTGGTGGCTTGGGTAGTACTGTGGGCCAGAAAGACGACTTCGCAGTTCTCCCCCAACTCTTCTTGGAGCATGCCGAAAGACTCCAGAATACCGGCCGCAACACCCTCCTTGGAGGAATGGGATGTGGGCGTCACCTTATGGCTCAGCACCTCGCAGGTTCGATTGTCCACGGCCACGGCGTGAGTGAAGGTCCCGCCGACATCGATGCCGATCCGAACGGCTCGTTTTTCTTGCTTCATGGCTTCATCACTCCGTCTATCAAGGCCGAATAGCTCAGCGCTGCGATCACGAATCCCCATACATAGGGGATTGTCGCCTTGAGGAATTTCTCTGTTGAAGTCTTGGTGAAGGTGGCCAACCAAACGTTGTGAGTGTTGGTGGGGTCGCACACCCCTTGAATCTGACCCACGGCGAAGAAGGCGGCCATTATGGCCACAGCTGGCATCAGCTTGGCTCCCAAGATCAGACCGGCCACTCCCGCACCCAGACCGTAGAAATTGAGGGGCCCTCGGTAGAGTGCCAGCGGCGCCAAGACCGAGAAGAAGACCAAGAAGCCCATCGACGACTGGGGCAGAATCGCTTCCAAGAAGGGTTGCATAACAGCCTTTGTGGGGTCGGCCATCATGGCATTGAGGGCCATCCCTATCCCGATGAACAGGCCTATCACCGGAGCGATATCTTTGAGGCCCTCAAGGGTTGCCGCCGTCACGTTGGAGATGGCACGGCTCGGTTGCGTGGTCAAAGCGCCGTAGAGAATGCCGCCTACAAAAGCTGGGATGATCTCCCAGTTGAACAGCATGATCAAAACGATGGGAACAATCGGGGTCAACAGGGCTGGCAGTGGAACGTTCTTTGAGACCACCGGTCCGGCCGAGACAGCCCAGGTGTAGGTGCTCGTCTCCTGGCGTCCGCGCACCGCGAAGAACACCAAAGTGGCCAGAGCCAACAGTCCCCCGTAGACCAGGACGTACTTCTTAGCCACCACCATGGGGATCCCCAAGGTTTCCACGTAAAAGCCTAAGATGGCGGGATTGAAGACCCCACCGAGGGCGATAGCAAAGAGCATCAAACAAGCGGAGAACTCCGCAGACAGTCCGGCTCCCAGCAAGATGGGTAAGACCAGAGAGCCAAGCATAATCACCGCACCAAGGCCGGTCACCGTCGTGAAGCAAACCGCCACCACCGCGGTCAGGACAAAAGCCAAGAGAAGTTTCCGGTCACCGGCGTACTCGGCGGCGACACTGACAATACGCTGGGCGATCCCCGCTCGCATGACGAGTTGACTCAAAATAGAGCCAAAGACCGCATACATGGTAGCCTTGGCCAGTTTGGCGGCCCCGTCAGTCAGGACCGTAACACCAATAAAATCGATGAACGAGCGATTTCTGGTCAAAAAGCCGTTCCAGGCCTCTCCACCCAGTTGGGCCATGAACTTGCCGAAAGGACTATTGCTCACCACGGCCTCGCCTACGGGCCAATCGTAAAAACCGCCCGAAATCAAGGCTATAACGACAGCCATGCAGGGCAAAGCCAAGAGGGCTGGCATTTTTCGTGACATCATCAGCGCCGCAAAAACAGCGAAGGTCAGAATGATAAGAAGTCCAGGCAAGAAAGACATGGAAACAAATTCAATTATTGAATAAAATTCCCTCTTTCTTTTTTGCCGCTTGCGGGGAGCCCTCCGAAGGCTTTCTCAGAGCATAAAATTCGGAGCCGTCAGTCGGTTAGAGTGTGCCTGCGATGAGGTCGGAAAGCGCGTCCAGAACCTCACCGTCTTCCTCCACACCGGGGCTTGCCTTGCCGCGCCTCTGAGCCAAGAGCCTCAATTCTCCGTTGTCGAGCCAAAGCCCGTGTGACGGACAGCCATCGATCCAGATCCCACTGTCTTCGAATTTGTAGTTCATCATATCGGTCTGGCAAACCGGGCACGTCCTGGCCTTGCGAGAAGGAGCGAAGGTGTGGCCGATATCCGCCTGACCATCGAACTCCACCGTGGATTCCTTCCCAACAGTATCCGGGTCGGCCACTTCATCAAGAATCTCCGCGAGTTGGGCCTGAGTCAGCCAAACACCTCGACACTCGGGGCAACGGTTCACCACACGAGCCCCCATCGATTCCGATTCCAGCGCACTCGAACAAGCCGAACAGCTCAAATCGGAAGACGTTTTCAAAGCCGGCCCCTTCCGAAAAAACGATGAAAAAAAACTAGCGATTCCCTTTTTGGTCATGCCGTCAGTATAGATCTATCCCTATAGGAAACACAAGCTTAAAAACAGACACCTTATACGAACATTCGTCAAAAGAAGCATGGACTTGCAACAAACTGTGCAATCGTTTTGCAACTCCCTCATCCTAGATTGGCTTTACAACGACGAGCGCACGGCGCCCGAACAGAAAGAGGACACACCAATGATGATGGAAATGATGATCAACACCGCCAAAAAGAATCTTGAAATACTCACCGACATGCAAAAGCGCAACGAAGATATGGTCAAAGTACTTCTCGATCACACCGCTAAGACTCGCGAACAGATGGTCGCCACCAACGACTCTCTCCTCAAAATCGCCGGAGAGCAAGGCAAAGCGGCCTCCAAGTACGTCGACGACAGCATCAAAGCTGGACGTGAAATGATGGAAAAGCAGATGGCCGAAAGCCAAAAAGCGATGGCACCCGCTAAAAAATAGTGCTCACAAAAAAGACAGCCGGGCCGTTTGAGCCGGGCTGTTTTTTTTTTATGTCTCGAGGCTCCTCGACCAGAACCCATCCCGGCCCAAAAACTCCCCAAACTCTCACCGAACTCACGGCACAAAGGGCGGCGATTGACCCCAGGCCATGATACAATACGGTTAGGAGTCTCGCATTCGCTTGTACAAAAAAACTCACCGACTTGGCCTCAGCATCGCCGAGTTGCTGGTGGCAACCGGTCTGATGGCTATTGTGCTAGTAACCGTGATGACGCTATTTGGCCAACTGCTAAAGAATACCGAGAAGAACGCTCTTCTTGCAGCGGGTTCTTTTTTCGCCGACAAAGTACTAGAGGAGCAGATCGGTCGGGCCACCGAGCGCGCCGAGTCCCTACGCGGTACACCCAACGCCAACAACACTCCCGTCTTTCAACTGCCCGGCTATACGGGATCCGGCGACCATTTCACAATCGAGAGCGCCGAGGGCTACCTCGCGAACGGGAAGGACCGCGCTGCCGGCGACTCCAGCGGTACCCGCTACCTCTACAGGGTGGAAGCCGAGCAAGTCGAGGGTTTCGGCGGTGCCAAACCTGGCCAACTTTGGCACGTGGAGGTGCAGGTCCGCTGGTGGCAAGATAGCACCTCCGGAACATCGGCGACCCGCTCTGGGTCTGGGAAACTGGAGGTCGTCCGGGACCGGATGGCCTATTTTGGAGTACGCTGAGTGAAGCGCGGACAATCGGGTTTTTCACTCTTTGAACTGGTCGTGGCCATGGGGATCTTCAGCATCGTCTCCGTTCTCGTCTTCTCGTTTTTTCGATACGGAACCCGTGCCTTTCATCAAGCGGCCGCCAAGCACGGGCTCCAAACCGAGGCGCTCCGGATCGCCGAGAGCTTACAGAAGGAGCTCAAGCGAACGAATGAGAGCACCGTCG
>CAZVVF010000043.1:0-11786 GCA_964630575.1 uncultured Burkholderiales bacterium
TCTGAGAAGTGTTGTTGCAGTCTCATCAAGAGATTGAGACTGGGGATGGCCGTGGGACCCATGGACAACAGGGCCTGATGCCTGAACTCTATGAAGGTTTGGTTGAGTTGAAAAGAAGAACGGCGGATCTGCTCGGCGACCACAAAGACGGCGTTCTGCTCGCTCTGGGCCAGAGCTTTGCGACCCTTTTTGAGTTCCTCGGTCATGCTGTCCAAGAGGGATTGGGCGAAATCGATGAGAGGTCCGCAGTGATCCAATTGTTGGGGCTCTAGAGCGGCCACACTTTTGGCGAAGCCCTCCCGATGGCTCTGAACGCTCTCTTGGGCCGTGGTGAAAACGGTGAGAAGCGCTGGGTCGTCTATGGAACCTTCGCTCCAAGCGGCAACTTGAGTAACGAGACTTTTGGGCATGGAAATTCTCCGCAGACTGGGTCAGTCGCCAACGCCTTCCCCCCCTAAGGCGTGACGACTCTTTAGAATGAGTTTAGCGACCAGGGTAGAGGTCGGTGGTTTTTCCGGGGTCTGTTCCATAGCGACCCTGGGTTGTGGCAATGGGCTCGTAGGCGCGGGTCACGTTGAAGTCCGAGTCCTGAGAGTAGATGTTGCTGTAGGTGGCAGCACCGTTGTAATTGGTCTTAAAGATAGAGGTTTCTCCGTCGTACTGATTGGCTTCCTGGCTGCGGGTTTGCCAAGGGTTGTAGGAGTGCCCTGTGATCTTGTTTCCGTCGTTTTGAATCTGCACGCTTTGGTTGCCATCGTAGATAGACATGGCTTCAACCACGCCTTTGGGGTTGTCAGCGGACATAGTGATTTTGGTGCCATCGCCAAGGATCATCGTGCGCTGCTTGTCTTGCCAGTCTTTCACGTGTTCCCCGTTCACATTTTCGTGAGGGTCTCCCCAGGTTTTAACGGTGTTTTCTCCGTTGGGGTCGGTCACATTGATGGTGCTTCCGTTGATGGAGATCTGATAGCCGCCGCTGGTGGTGTAGCTGATGGGTTTGCCCTCGGCTTCTTGCTGGAGCTGTCCGCCTTGACTGGCATTTCTGTCACAGCAATTCGGTGGGCACTGGTTACCGAACTGAAAGTTCCCACAACCGCTCTGAGAACCACACTGAGATTGTCCGCCGTAGGGAGACATAAAGTTTGGGTCGCAGCCATAGCCGCCATAACCCTGGCTTCCATAGCTACTGCCGTAGTAGGGTGGACTGCAGCTACTGCTGCCGTAGCCATTGCTCTGACCATACTGTCCAGACTGGAATTGGCTGAACATATCTTGAATGGATGGTTGGCCACCGAAATTTCCGAACTGGCTCATCGAATTGCCGTAGCCGGACATTCCTAGGTTGCCTCCACCCATGAGGCTCTGCATTAGGGAGCTCATCATTTGCAAGGGGTTCATGCTGCTCGCGCCCAGCATGCTGTTGCAGCAATTGCCAAACGGGTTGCTGGCAAAACTCTGGTTGAACCCCATGCTCATGGTGGCGTTGGCGTTGAAGAATGGAAGTTGATTCATAGTGCCTCCTACTTGACTGCGTCTCAGAACAGTCTGTTGATTTCCTCCACCATAGTGTTTGATTTGGCAAGTGGGAATAGTGTTTACGCAAGGTTTACAGAATGTGGATAGTTCTGGGAAGATACTCACCGATGTCCATAAAGTATCCACAGAATGGGTCGGAATTTGTTGTTCGTGGGGCAGCCGGACAGGGCGTCTTTGGGTAGGACCCGACGAGATCAGGAAGAGTCCGACTCAGCTCTTGTTGCAACGGTCGAGCAAAAAAGGAATCATTTCCCGGTAGGGAGTCTTCCTTGGCGCTGTTATGTTTTGTGGGGAATTTCGGCCCAAAAAACGCCTCGGATGTCTCCCTCTTTGAAGCCCACAGCTTGGTCTTCGGGGTACTTTTCCTTGAGGGCCGATAGAAGTTCGGGGTCCAGAGCCTCGGCCTCTCCGTGACAGGTCAGGCAGAGCGGCTGGGTGGGAATGGGAGCGATGACGGTCCAAACTCCATCTTTCTCGATGGCTTCTACTGGAGCGTCTGCTGCTGGGGTCTCGGAGTATTTGCTGAGGTACTCTTCGATGACGGGACTGGCAAGGTTCTTCTGACTCCGCAGACGGTGACTGCTGCGTCCAACCTTGAAACCGAGTTCCTCTGATACGCTTTGAGCCAGCTCTGGAGCCACAGTGTGACAAACCTCGACGGCGGCCACCGGTCCACCGGATCCCATCGCCGACTGGAGCTGTTCTTTCAGGGAGCCACCGAGCTTTTCAAAACCACGCTTGGCCATCGATTTGGCGGTCTCTTCGTCTATAGAGACTTCGGGTGAGGAGCTCGGTTGGGGCTCACTCACCGGTTGGCTGCAACCGCTGAGTCCCGCTAAGAGAAGGCATACGGCAGCGGTGCCCTTGAGGAGAGTGATCGTTGTTTTGGCTTCTGATGACATCTGCAAAGAGTGTAACCTCAAGATTCTCTGGATTCAATGGGCCATCTGTGATGATGGGGTGAAGGCTGCCTGGTTGCTTGCTCAGGCTGTGCTTGCTGGTTAGAATGAGTCGATGAAAAATGTCTTGACGAGTACCTTGCGTCAAGGTTTGGGATTGGATGGGTGAATACGCTATGCACGTTGTTATAAATGGAGCCAATCGAGGGGTTGGACTGGCTCTTTGCCAGGTGGCAAAGGCGAAGGGGCACACGGTGACAGCGCTCTGTCGAACGAGTTCGGAATCGTTGCGCGATCTCTCGGTTCGAGTCGTGGAAGGCGTTGAGGCGAAGAATCCACCCGTTTTAGACGACCTCGAGAGTATCGATTGGCTGATTCTCAATGCCGGTATTTGGCGGGATGAGAGCTTGGACTCGCTAAACTTTGATACCATTCTTGAGCAGTTCGAAGTGAATAGCCTCGGGCCGTTACGAGTTTTTCAGAAACTTTCGCACGCCCTCAGCGAGGGGTCAAAGGTTGGTCTGATGACAAGTCTTATGGGTTCCATGGCTGAGAACAGTTCCGGTGGTAGGTATGGGTATCGTGCTTCCAAGGCCGCTCTCAACGCGATCGGGGTCTCCCTCGCTCAGGACCTCAAAGCTCGGGGCATCGCGGTGGCTCTGCTCCACCCCGGCTATGTTTCGACCGACATGACACAGCACAAGGGAACAACCTCTCCGGCAGAATCTGCCGACGGTCTCTTTCAGGTCATGGGTGAACTGAGCTTGCAGAATACGGGCGGCTTTTGGAACTATCGAGGGGAAGCTTTGCCCTGGTAGGGGTCACCACCCACTCCCAGGGTGAGGTCTTTGTTGGAGAGCTGTGCCCAGTCCGCTTGAGCACTCTTGCGGCGACCTTGGTTTCCAAAGTAAAAGGGTCGAGCGCCTAACACATCGTCGCCGTCTTTGAAGACAGCCAGAACCTTCTCTGCCTTCTCCTCGGCTATAGGGGAAACCTGAAATGTGGAGTCTGCAACCCTCTCAAAACGAAACGTTGTCGAGGGCATACCCGTTGGACGCAACCACTCCACCTGTATGCCTGGGTGCGCTTTTTGCAGGCTCTCGTTGACGTGGAAGGAGACTTGCAGCGGCCTGCTGTGATCGAGCCAGTACTTTCGAATTTTCGATGGTGGGTAGTTGTGAACTTTGTCTTCAAGCGCCAGGGAGGCATCGAGCTTCAGATCCTCGCCCAAGGCCTTAGAGCACTGGCCGAGCGACTCTAGAGTGAGTTCACCCCGCTCCAGGAACGCTCGAACTTGAGGAGCCTGGATCTGATGCTTCAAGAGATAGGCGGTGATGGCATTACCCTGGGAGTGGCCACCTGACGAGAGACTGATTCGTCGCTTGTTGCGGTAGCTTCGTAGGTAGGGTTTGTCCACGGGATAGCCTTGGGCGAAGTGCTCGTCGGGGTAGAGTTGGTGAGTAAAATAGTCTGCTAGGCCCTCGTGAAAACGAACGTATTCTGGGGCGCTTGTCATGTCCTTGGTACAGAGTTCTGGGTAGGCCTGGAGCGTGAGGGCATGAAACACTTCGTGCGTGATGATGTCGGCGGAGTCAAGGCCGCTCTTGCCGTCACTGGTGCGGGTGGGGAAGTTGATCATATCGCTCTCGAGATTGAAGCCGGTACGAAGGGCCGCTTCGGTTCCGCCCACATTCAAGACCACCGGCCTGGTCACGCTGCCATAGTTCTCTTGAAAATGGTGCACGGCCCGCTCCACAATGAGCTTGACCGCTCTCGCTTTCGCCGGGTCTAGGTTTTCGGCGCCCAGGATCTTACAGGGCTCGAACGGTGTGGCTGTGCCACCGGATATCCGGAATGAGTCCACGGGCAACTCGGCCTGAGTGGCGCCGAATTCAGCCTGAGTACTGCTCTGAGAAGGCGCCGTGGCTCTGGGGTGATGAGACGGATCCTGGGAGCGAACGCGATGGACCGGTAGCATGGCTTGAGTTTAGCACAGTGCTCTGAAAAGACACAGAAAAGCCCTGGTTCTAGGGATTGTTCAGGGTGCCGAACCAGAGGCAAATCCCGATCATCACAAAGGTGTAGAGAGTCAAGATCACCCAATTGCGCGGCCAGTTGAGTCGATAATTCAGACCCTCTAGACTGCTGAGAGAATAGGTAAGGCCGCTCAGGTCCTTGTCTTTTGTGGCGAAGACAAAGCTGCTCAAGTAGCCCACGACATAGGCTACGACAAAGCCGATCGCGTTCCACCAGAGCCACGATATCTGGGGTTGTTCCTTCCACAGGTAGCAATTGAACAAGAACCCCGCCAGCAGACCCAGACAAGCCCCTGGACCGTTTGTGCGCTTGGTCAGTATGCCTAGGAGGAAGAGGGCCAGGATGGGGCCGCTGGAGAGGGAGCTGATCTTGTTGATGCTTTCGATCACAGAATTGGAGATGCCACCAACCACGAAGGCAAAGCCGGTACAAACGACTCCCCAAAAGACGGTGAAGGCTCGGGAGAGTCTCAATTGAGCGGCCGGGTCGGTGACCCAGCGTTCTCTCACATAGAGTCGCTCGTAGAGGTCCATAGAGCTTGTGGCCGATAGGCTGTTGATGGTGGAGTCCAGACTGGACATGGCCGCAGAGAACAGAGCCACGATGACCAAGCCGATGACTCCGTGGGGCAGATTGTGCAAAACGAACATGGGCACTGCTAGGTTGAATTCGTACTGTCCTTGAGACTGGAGCTGGTGGATGAACTCTGGGTGGGCGACCATGTAGGCTCCGATGCAAACACCCATAAAGCAGTACGTGCAAACCAGAGGAAAGCGGAACAGCCCATTGAGCATCAGGGAGAGATTGGTGTCGTCGAGGTCTTTGGAACTGAGTTCTCGTTGCACCTGTGTCTGGTCGCAGCCGTAGTAGGAGACGTAGAGGAACAAACCGCCTACCATCATAGGCCAGAAGGCGAAGGACTTACCATCGCCAAAGCCGTGTCCACTGAAATCGATAGCTCTGAAGCCTTGAAAGTTGAAACTCTGCCCCGTCTCTCGCGCGAGAACTTCACCGGTGCTGGGAAACAGTTCAAAGACCCGATGTAGCCCACCGACAGCATCCACCGAGTAGATGACACACAAGAGTATACCCGAGTAGAGCACCGCCATTTGGATCACGTCAGATAGGACCACGGCTTCCATTCCGCCGAGCATGTCGTAGATGATGGTGACGACGCCCAAGAGTAGCACCGCGATCCAAAAGGGTATGCCCACGATCTCTTGGAGAACGAGGGAGATCCCGTAAACGGTGACTCCGGTGGCGAAGGCTCGAAGGACCTGGAACAGGACCGACAGTATGGTGCGAGTTCGCAGGTCGAAGCGGTCTTCAAGATAGGCGTAGATCGAAATGAGATTCAGCTTTCGGTAAAACGGAAGCAAGAAAATCATGATCAAGACCATGGCCAAAGGCACGGCAAACTCGTATTGCAGCCAAAGAAGTCCCGTGGTGATGATGAAGGCCGGGGCCCCCAGCAGGGAGTTGGTAGAGCATTGGGTGGCCATGGTGGAAATACCGATGGACCACCAACTGAGGTTGTTTCCACCCAGGTAGTAGCTCTCTGCGTCGGTCTGCTTGCGACCCAGCCACCAAGACATGAGGACCATACCGGCCATATAGATGACCATAATGGCCCAGTCGAGTTGGTTCATCAGTTCGCGTCCCTGGACGCTAGTAAGTCTAGGACTAGTGCGGCAGTCCAGGTGAAGTCGTCGGCTCCTAAGCCTTCACCGGTGTGGGGGTGAAAGTACTCCCAGAAGCCTGATTTTTCCACCAGGGCTAAAGTGGAGTCCACGAGGTCTTGTCCCAGGACTGAGGAGAATAACCAGTTCATGTTGACCCAAGTGGGGCCTCTCCAGTAGCAGACGGGATCGAAGTCTGGGCTTTGAGGGACCACCGTGGGCAAGCCAAACGGAGCGGAGAAATCCGTCCTCAGGGACTCAAGCATTCTAGCCTGTCCCGGCATGTCCGCTCCTAGCAAGACCGGTGCCAAGGACCCGCTGGTGGCGTTCTCGCCATACCTCTTGGAGCGGGCATCATAGTAGCGATACCGACCGAGTTCATCCGACCAGAGATGTTCGGCAAGCCCGGCTCTCAACTCTTTCGCTCGTTCTCCGGCCTGGCTTGGAACCCCCAAGTCCTTCGCCAATCTGGCCAAGGCTTCTTCGGCAAGAATGACCATGGTTGTAAAGAACGGATCATAGACGGCGAAGTTGGCCATTTGGAATCCATTCTTGGTAAAGCGATGAACCAGGGTCATGTAGCGCTTGTATTGGATCTCGGTGGGGCGCTGACTGGCGTCCTTGACCTTCTTGGTGTCGACCCTTTGAAACGGTGGAGCTTCCTCTGGGTCGATGGCCTCCATGGGGGCGTCCCAAGCAGGGCAGTTGTCCTGACCATTCTCCCAGGGGTGACAGGTGGCGATGCACTTCCACCCGAGGGGGTCCCGTTGGGTACCCAAGAAGAGGTGAGAGGCTTCGATGCGAGGGAGCCAGGATTTGATGCGGGCCGGGTCGGCGCCGAGTTGATGGAGTCTCTCGGCCGCGATCGTCCAAACGGGTGGATTGCTGATGCTGGATGATTTTTCATGACCCCAGGATGCCGGTCCAGGAAAATACTCTGGTGTGGGGTTGTGGAACTGGATGTGGGGAATTCTCCCATCTTCCCATTGGCCATCCAGAATGCTCTCAATCTCGAGACAGGCGCGTTGGATGTCTATGTAGGCCCACCCGATGGCCGCAAAGCCTGAGTCCCAGGCCCATTGGTGGGGGTAGAGATGACCGGAAGGTATGGTATGAGAACCACGGTCGTTGTTTTTGAGAATACTGATGGCACGATGCTTGAGTGAATCTGTCACGGGTTCTCTGTTCCGAGGCTATAGGCTAGTGGCCTTCTGGATTTTGCAGGTGTCGGTCGAGGACTGATGACCGGAGGTTGGTTTCATGATTCTTTCATTGTTTTTTGTTCCAATAGGTCTACGGACCGCATGTTCAGGGATACGAGGTCAGCGTAGACTAGACCGAGACTCGGGCAATCGAGGGCCGCCAAAGACATAAGGAAAGAACCATGCTCACTCACTCATTCGCTCGTAACTGGCGTCAGCCAGACCGTATTTCTTTGAGTTCCGCTCAGGAACGAACTCGAACCACCCCCAAGTCTGCAGCGGACCAATACCTGCACGACCTCTTGAGTGATGTGGCAGGCGAGGAACTCCATCGAAACGGTGTTCAGCTCTCGGTGAACTGCCGCGAGATCGACCGGCCCTACGAGCTGCAGGGCGATGAGTTGACGATCCACCCCGAACTTTTTCAGACGCTTCAAAGCAAGGAAGAGATGGCTTTTGTCCTCGGCCAACAAGCCGCCTTTGCCATGAAGAACCGAAGTTCTGATGGACTTCAGTTCGGTGCGGACCGCACAGCCGTGAAGATGATGGCAGAGGCCGGTTTGAATCCCAGTGGAGCGCTGGGCGCGCTGGAAAAGCTCTACCAAAAGTATCCCACCTTGCCCGATGGTGAGGGCTTGGAACTGGCGATGAAAACGGTAGCCTCCGGCCAGGAACACGAGGGTGTTCGCACGGCGGTGGTACAACTCGAAGTCGAGCAGATGCGCCGGGCTGGCCATCCCGCCACGAAAAAGCCTGTGACCTCACTGCCATCGCTGGAACTCCCCGAAGTTTTTGGGGACTCCCCAAGCCTGGAACTGAAAGCCAACGCTGGAGCCATGATTGAAGCGGCCTGCGATCGTCTCTCCGGTGAAAGCCACTCAACACGCCTGGATGGTCTCCTTCGAACGGTGTTGGAGTCTGCCGAGAAAGGGTTGTTGCGCAACCAGGGATTGAGCTCCCAAACCCAAGAGAGAGTCGAGCAGTTGTTGGGAGATTCGCCAGTCCAAGGATTGGCCGATCAGAACTCTGATATACACCGCGAGTTTCTGGAGCGTTTGATGGGCTCCACCTCCCTGCGCGGTTTGGCCCATCCACTGGAGGCTCCTTGGAGAAAACTCGTGGATGGTTTGGTGGCCAAGCGCGGTCGTTTTGGATTGCCCGACGGTATGATCTTGGTCAACCGTTTGATCGAGGACGGAGTCGAGGTCCAGGTCCCCGAGGGATTGGCCTCGGTGAGGGACCAGATGGTCACCGAGAGACTGAGTTTTCCGTACAAAAATCCTCAAGAGATCGACGGAGTTTTGGACCAGGTTTACCAGTCCGAGAGCTGGGCACCCTTCGGTGAAGACCTGAAAAAAGAGATGCCGGAAATCCTGCTGAATGTGGCGCGCTCGGCGGCTATGTTTCCCGACTTTCATCATTGTGTCGGAGAGCCAGAACCTCTGCATCCCAAGCTGGAATGGCAGTTCCAACAGATCTTGGCGAACCCGGATCTGGCAGCGGCCGACAAGCAGGCCGTGAAGAGTTTCTTGAACGCTCACTGGGATTGTGACAAGGGCCAGAGGGCCAACAGTGCCGGGGAGCGTCGGGCGCAGTTTATGGCCAAACACTACACCGACCCGGCCACGGTTCTGGCCAGCGAAGCGTCGCTGGCGAATCTTCAGCAAGACATCCAAAGCGGTCTCAAGGCTGTTTACCATTTGGCCGACGACGACCTCACGAGCACCGACACGGAGGCTCTCAAGGCTCTGCGCGACCGGATCGACTCCGGAACGGATGAGTCCAAGCTTCACGGACTACCGCTGGGGAGTCGAGGCGACCAGCGCCGGGCTCGCCGAGGCCAGAAGAAGATCAAGAACGATCTGAACAACCGCTTGAAGTTTGTCGCCGCCGCAGAGTCTAAGCAGTTCTTTGCACCCTTGGCCTATCTAGCCGAGAGCCCAGCCGACCGAAAGGCGTTCCTTGAGAAGTTGGATGAAGAGAGTTTCAAGCAACTCTTGGCCAAAGGCGAGGCGAGCCGCGAGAGGGTTCAGGTCTTGCATCAGTTGGCGGGCGAGGAGAGTTTCGAGGAGCACGTTGGGATCGGTGTCGGGAAGACGATGTTGGAGTCTTGGATGGCGGTTCAGTCCCAGGTCAAAGACCTGGATGAGTGGTACGACCTGACCTCGCGAAGCATCGCCTTTTGTTCCCCGGCTTTGGAGGCGACAGGCGGGCGTCGCATCTTGGGCGCTGAATTGAGTGAGAGAATGTCGAAGCTTCAGCCCCAGGAGCGCTCCGAGTTCCTCAGACGCCGGTATGTGGGCCACCTGCTGAATCGTGACCAAACGGTTGGCATCTTGCTCGATGAGGTCGACCCGAGTCCGGAGAGTTCGATTCAGGAGTTGGCTCAGAAGGTCCAGTCCTTGGATCAGGAGTTTCAGCTGCGAAAGAGTCAGCCCGGCGTGTACAAGATGCTTCGAAACGAGATCTCTAAGCGGGCCAATCTTCAGCCCGGCAACGTGGAGACGGTCTTCCCGCCGGACACCCGCGACAACTTGGAAGTCGCCGACGACCTCAGGACCCCCATCGCGGGCCTCTCGGCGCTCGTGGCTCTCACCCGGGAGCAGTCTCCGAAGGTTCAACTCGCCACCATTGAATACGTGATGGGACGAACCAAGAGCGCACCAGGGTTTTTGCAAGAGCTCACTGATGCCCAGGGGTTCTTGCCGGCCACCGAGATCATCAAGAACGTTCGAGAAGAGCTAAAGAGCGCGGACGTGGGTATGAGGATGCTCGTGGCCGACAGCTTTTTGGCCGGGCCTTCGGGACTGTTGCGAAAAGAGGGCGGTCGAGAGAGTTTACTCAGGCACTTTACCCAGGATATCCGAAGCAAGGATCTCGAGCTCGTGTCGCGTTTGGCCGGTGCCATCTTGGACTCTCAGGGTGATGCCGACAGTCTAGCTGTGGCTGCCATTCTCGCTCAGCCTTCTCGCGGTGATGGAAAGGTTAGCCAGAGCCAGATGCTGTCGAGCTTCTTTGATGCTTACGGGGTTCCCGGTATCAAGATGAAGCAGTATCTGGCTTTTACCACCGAGTTCGACGAGCATTCCGAAGCCTTCGCGAGCGCCCAAGACAACGCCAAGCCGGTCAACCATTTTCAGGCCCTGAAGCTGCTCAAGGATCGCTTCGATGGCCAGTGGCCAGAGCACCTCAGGGTGGAGAAAGTCCTGGGGAACGGATCCGTGAACGTGGCCGTTCGATGCTTCAATGAAGAGACCGAAGCTGTCGAGATCGTCTCTATGAATCGGCGGGACATTGAGCAAGTGGCGCGCTACGACTTTGAACGATTCCAGAAACTCTTCGAGAACCTGACCAAGACTCCGGAAGACAAAGAGAAATTCGGCTTCGTTTTGGGTTTGATGAAGATCGTCAAGGATTCCGTGGAACTGGAATTCGACAAAGAAGCGAGTATGGCTGTTCAGCAAAAAGCGTTCCAAACCTATAACCACGAGGTTGATGGCTGGAAGATTCAGAGCATCGATGCCTACAGAGCCGAATCTCAAGGCTTGTTCATGGCCGAGGCTCAAGGGAAAACGGCCCGCAAGATCAAGCAGCAGAACCCTGAGCTCTACAAAGAGGCCATGACGGCGATGCACAAAGTCGAGATGGGCGTGCTCAAAGGGCAAGGTTCTCAAGGCAAGATCCTGCCGGAAGCTCTCTTCGCCAATCCGGATTTTCACGACGGCCAGGTCTTGATCTCTAGCCAGGACAAGAGCGTGACGATTCTGGATTTTGGTCAGGCTGTGCCTATCACCAACGATGAGCGCGAGACCGCCTTGGACCTTATGACCGTCTTTGCCAAAGTCGATTCGCCCAAGGCGGCTGTCAAACGCTTGAACAAGCGTTTCTTCAAGGACGCCCCGGCTGCCGAAAAGCTGACAGTAGAAGACCTCGAATCGGTCTTGGAGCGCAAGAAAGACATGGGACGCTTCATTCGGTTGCTCTCGACCTTGGCCTTGAAGGGAGCGGAGGTTCCCATGAGCGGCATCCACTGGATTTTGGCTTTGAACCGTCAGATCGTTTTAGGGAAGCGTTTGGGGAGCAACGTGGAGAATCAAGTGAAATCCATGATTCTGGGCCACAAACTGGGATTGCGGATGGGGGTCTCCAACACGATCACCGCCGCCGTGCAAGGAGTGGCGAATTTCACCTCCAGCATTATTCCCACGATCTTCCCTCCGAAAGCCTTGGAACAGGGTCTAGCCGGGCTCTAGGGTCTAGACCAGAGCTGCCCTTCAGAGGCCGTGCTTTTGGCGCAGGAGTTCGAGGCGACCATCGGCTTCGGCTTGATACAGAAAGAGGTTGAGCCAGTTCAAAAACGCTTGGTCGTGGCGCTGAGTGACAAAGCCTAGGGTCTCGGCGGTCCAGGGGCTGTCCGCTGAGAGGGCGACCAG
>CAZVVF010000044.1:0-11645 GCA_964630575.1 uncultured Burkholderiales bacterium
AACAAACCCGGCTAGGCCCGAGGCCCCAAAATAGCGACGACTCAGCCCTTGAAGGCTACCTCCAGACCCGCTCCGAGGTAGCCTTCTTTCCTTCTCAAAGAGCCTCACACTCCCGAGCGTTTCCCAACCTCCTAAAATAATGAAATTTTTTCCAGACCTGGAAGGACTTTGGATCAGTGGCTAGAATTTTTTTCACACACCACTGAAAGGATACAGAGTGAAGCGCGCGGTCTACCCAGGTAGCTTTGACCCCATAACAAACGGCCATCTCGATATCATCACTCGAGCGAGTCGCTTGGTTGAAGAACTCGTGGTCGCCGTCATGGTCAATCCTGCCAAGAACCATCTGTTCACTCTAGAGGAGCGACAGGAGATGATCGGCCAGGTCTGCGTCGGCCTGGACAACGTGTCGGTCTCCACGTTCTCTGGTCTACTCGTGCACTACCTGGACGAGATCGACACTCCCATTATTATTAAAGGGCTAAGGGCCATCTCTGATTTTGAAGTCGAATTCCAAATGGCCGCGCTCAATACCACGCTCGACCGCAAAGTGGAGACGCTCTTCATGATGACGGCTATCGAGAATGCCTTTCTCAGCTCCAGCATGGTGCGCCAAATTTCAACTCTTCAGGGTCCTGTCGCCGACATGGTCCCTAACATTGTCAATGAGCGGCTGATCGAAAAGTTCGGTCCGCCCAATGACCCCAATTCCAGACCTAAGAAAGAACCACCCCGGAGGTTACAATGAACGTATTTCAGGCACTCGACTCAATGGAAGAGGCCCTCAACGAGGCCAAGCCACTACCCTGGCCGATGCAAACCAGGAGCGTGGTGGACAAATCCAAACTCAAAAAGCTCATTTCTCGCACCCGAGACAGCCTACCTGAAGAAGTTCATCAAGCGCGCTGGATATCGCGAGAGACGCAGCGGATCGCCGAAGAAACACGCGGTAAGGCAGACCGAGTCGTGCGCGAAGCTGAGAGTCGCGCTCAGGAGATCCTCACCAGAGCCGAAACGGAAACCCACCAGAGAGTTCAGAACAACGAGGTTATAACTCTAGCTCGCAAAGAGGCCGACAAGATCATCCAGGAAGCGCGCGTCGCCGCCGACAGAGTTCTTGGCGAAGCAGATGCCAAAGCAGCCTCCATAAGGGCCGCTGCCGAAAAGTTTGCCAGAGAGACTCGAGAGGACGCTGACCGCTACGCCATGAGTGTCCTAGGTGGCATGGAATCGGAACTGTCCAAGATCCTCAAGATCGTTAAACAGGGCCAAGAATCCCTACACGACGGGGACTAACCGCCTCACTGCCGAAAGCATTGGGATGCTCAAAGCGTTCTTAAATAAGCCCCTCAAGCACCGTGTCTTGAGGGGTCTATTTTTGGCAATTTTCGTCGGCGCGGCACTCGCCTGGATCCCGACCCCCTTCTATCTAGAAGCACCGGGTCGAGTCGAGAACGTCGGACCGATGATCGATATCCAAACCGAGACCTTCCCCTCCTCGGGGTCTTTTCTACTGCCCACCGTCGTTGCCGAGCCAGCGACCCTTCTGTACTGCTTCTATGGCTTTCTCACCCCAGATGCAGTCCTAACCAGAAACGCTGAACGCGCACCTCAAGCCCAATCTCCCGACTCCGACAATGGTCAAATGGCTATGAGCCAGTACTTCTCCACCCTCGTTGCCCTGAACGCCGTTGGCCACGATATGAGGCCAGAGTTTCGGGGATTGCGAATCCTTAAGGTCATCCCTCAATCACCGAACCTCGGAGTCCTTGAAGAGGGCGACCTCTTGACCTCACTGAGCGACCAGAAACTCACCTCTTTCGCCGACTTCAAGAACCATCTGAACCGTGCCAAGGCAGGACAGAAGCTCGATTCCCAAGTCGACCGAAAAGGCCAGATTCTAAACCTCAAGCTCTCGGTCTTTCGACCGGACGGGAAACCCAGAATCGGGGTGCGCCTCATGCCCGAATTCCAACAGACGGAACTCCCCTTCAAGATCACCTTTGAGAGCGGCACCACGAGCGGAGCCTCTGGGGGACTCGTCTTCGCCCTAGAGATCTACAATCGCCTCACCCAGCCCGACATCACCAAAGGGAGAACGATCGCAGCCACCGGGACCCTGGATGTCAGAGGAAACGTTGGTCCGATCAATGGAATCAACTTCAAGCTCAAGGGAGCTCAAGCTGCAGGATGTCAGATTTTCCTCGTACCCGAGAGCAACCTTAGCGACATAACCTGGCAACCCGATGGAATGAAGGTTATCCCTGTAAGGAACTTTAACGACGCCCTCAATGCGCTCAACTCCTAGAAGACTAACCACACTCCTTATGGGGGTCTTTCTTTGCTTCACCTCGGCCGGAGCAGAGCAAGTATGGCTGTCCGGCAACCCCCTAAAAACCAACTTCCTCAACAGAATACTCCAGGAGCGAGGATGGACCGACCTACCCTCCGGCCCCCTGTTACCAGGAGAGAGCTGGAGTAACGATTCGGGGCAAACCGTTGTCAACGTTGACTGGAAAGCCCCTACCGCTAGCGTAGCGGCCCTCTCGGACCACCCGGAAAAGGTAGAGAGAACTGGCGGACTGTTCTTCGGGGGTCTTATCGCCCTGCGCACGCTCAACTTCCAGTACTACCATCTCGGCAAACTCCAGGGGCCCTCCCCCAACCTTAGCCTGGTCGTTATGAACCCCGGAAACCGAGACGCTCTGCTCTATATGCGCCGAGGGGTCGGTAAGCCATCGCTCGATTACTTCTCAACCGGCCACACCAATAACACCCAGTGGTACGAGGCCCTGGCTGACAATCTCGGGGAGTTCATCGAGATCCCCGCCGGCCAAACGTCCATGATTTTCGAGCAAGAGCTCAAGCCCGAATACGTGGTCAGCGGAACCCTAGGACTCACCCTCGTAGAGGGGCCGCCATTACAATTTGCTTTTATCGCCCGCAAGGGTCAGGAATCGCCATCCTTCAACAACCTTCTCAAAGAGGACGATGTCCACTCCAGGGGATTTTACCCGGCGCCCTACCAGATCCTGAAGCGAACCTTCACCATTGGCGACCCACCACTCAACATGCCGATCGGCGCGGTACGGCAGCAAACGTTTTCGGGAGTTCGCGAACTTCGCGGCGACTACGGCGTGTTCTACCAACTCGACCTGACGATCAAAAATCCGAGTGACCAACCAGCCAAGGCGAGCCTGTTGTTCAACCCCAGGGGCGGCGCGGCAACGGGAACAGTCCTCCTCAATGACGAGGTCATCGAAGTCCCCAGAACCGAAGCCTTCGCCGAAAAACACCTACGAGAGTTCGAGGTTCCAGCACTCTCTTCGGTAGAACTAAAAATTGAGACCATTCCAGAGGGGGCATCCTCCTACCCTGTGCGAATGGTCGTCAAATAGCACAATCCGCCTAGTCGATCCATGAGACGATTTACTAGAAGGGATGTCTTGGGGAATTCTGGAATTTTCCCATGTTCGATAGAGTCGAGCTTAGAAAGCATTAGGTGTCCAGGGAAGACGAAGGAAAAAGTAGGGTTGTTTCAGGTGTTCTCGCGCTGTTGTCGGTTGTACTGACCGCAACCGCGTCGGTTCTAGTATTGCCCAAAATCCACTGGGGCCCAGCCATCATCTGTGCCCTAGTCGCGGCCTTGGTCCTCGAGGGCTTCTCCATCTCAGCCTCGACGGCAGGATACTTCTCGATGGCCGCTCCCATCTATTTCCTGTTGATGTCCGACGTCCTGATCGACTCAACAGCCATGAAAGGGCTGCTGCCCCTCTTTCTGGGTATCAGCGTGGGCGGGATCTGCTCCTTCGCCCGACTCCTTGCACCGGTCCCAGAAACCACTCACTACACCATGCAGACGCGACTGGCTGGCATGGGCGTCAACGTCCTGAGGATCGCCATCGTAGGATTGGCGATGATCGGGGCCAAAAACGCCGGTCTCGGAATCTTAGTGGCCGCAGCAGTCGGATACGGAGCCTGGTTGGTCCTCGAACAGATCCTGGTCGCCCCTGTCCAGTCACTGGTTGAGGACGAAGAGTTTGTCGTCAACGTTTGGAAGAGAACACCGGCCACAGGCCGGGCGATCCTAGCCATAGCACCAGTCGCTGGCTTAGCGGCCAGCGGTACGCTGGACGGAAGCACCCAGAGTTCCCTGCTGGCCGTCCTCGGAGTGGCAGCCGTGGGCCTGGTCTTTCGCGGAACCGCCCGCTACTACATCGACGAGATCATCGTCGAAGATCAAGACGAATTGAAGAAAGCGCTCAATCGCTCGCAGTACCACGAGCGACAGTACCGACGCGAACTGGAACTCAAGACCAGTGAGAACACGCAGCTTCACGAAGAAGTCTCGAGCGTTTACCAGATGGCCGATAACCTTGGAGCATCGACCAAGGTCGAAGACACGGTCAATGTTGTCTACACCATGATCAAGACTCTTCGCATCCCCTTTCAGTCTTGCGTCATTCTCCTCAACAAAGGCAACGACCTCAAACCTGTCTTCTCCGAGACTCCTTACAAAGATGTTTTGGCGATGTCCCACCTGCTACAACTAGAGGAGACCCTCATCAAACAGGTCGTCGACACCAAAAAGCCCAAACTAGACCCCGAACTGAGCGCTTCTTCTGAGGGCCGAATATTCAAGAACGAGCGCTCTGTCATGTGCGTCCCTCTGCTGGTGAGCAAGGAGACTGTTGGAGTCATATACATAGGCTCCCAGAAATCCAACACCCACAACGAGGAACACCTCAAATCCTTAAAAATGATTTCGTCGTTCGCCTCTCCCTCCATCAAGACCGCCATCCTGTTTGAGGCAGAAGCCAAAAAGGCCGATGACGAGGCCGCCAAACGGATCGAGGTCGAGGCCAAGAACGCCCAACTCGCAGAACTTCAAAACATGGGTCAACGGATGGGCGCCACGCTCAAGACGTCCACCACCATTGAAGTCGTGTCCATATCTCTCAAAAAGATGATCGCCCAAGCCCAGAGCGTCATCCTCTTCACCCCGGACCAGACCCAATCCGGAGGCCACGCCCTCAAGGCCGAGTTCGCCGACACCCCTTACGAGGGCTACGTCAACAACCTCGCCCTTCGAGACGACGAGGGACTCCTCGGAAAAGCCGTGACGCTCAAGAAGACAGTTCTCGTACAAGACACCGAAATGTACGAAGTCCAGAACCTCTTAGGCTCAGAACACTCTGTGGTCGTCGCCCCGCTCATCAGCGCCAGCGAGGACGGACCGGGCAAAGCCGAAGGCTCCGAACAGGAGATCTTGGGCTGCCTCTACGTAGGCGCGGCCAAGGCCAACGCCCTGACAGAGGAACACCGAAACCTTATTGAAACCGTCTCCTACCAAACGGCGATCGCACTCAAAAATGCCCGCCTTTACGAGCAGACGCAACAACAGGCCCTCACCGATGGACTGACCGGACTCTACACTCACCGACTCTTCCAAGAAAAACTCTCCAAGGAGCTCGAGTGGGCCGAGCGCCACGGTCAAGAGGTGGTCCTGGTCATGGTCGACTGCGACAACTTCAAAACTTACAACGACACCTTGGGACACCCGGCCGGTGACGCGCTGCTCAAGGAAGTCGCTTCGCTCCTAAAAGACAAGGTCCGCAGCACAGACATTGTTTGTCGATATGGCGGTGACGAATTCGCCCTCCTTCTCAAGCAGACCCGCAAGGACGACGCACTCAGGATGTGCGAACGAATCAGGGAAGCCTTCCAACTCCGCTTCGGTGGCAACGAGGTCCAAGTCACCTCATCGATAGGACTGGCCTGCTTCCCCACCGATGCACGCACCAAAAAGGATCTAGCCAAAGCCGCCGACGATGCGCTCTATGTGGCCAAACGAGGCGGTCGAAACATGGTCGCGGCCTCTGGAACCCTGGAAGAGCGCCAACAAAAGCCGATCGTTCAAGAAGTCCTCGCCCGGCCTAGCCAGGTTTAGCAAGAGCTTCTCCACCCTCGCCCAGCGAGACTCCACAATAACTGCAGTAGGAACCGTTCGCCCGTGTCAGCACCGAACAAACGGGACAAGGACGGGTTTCAAAGGGCAGGGCCCGGCTGTACTCCTGGTGCAAGTAGGCCCCCAGTATGGACTCGCGGAAACCGACCCACAGAACGACCAGAGTCAAGATCGCCAGTACCGGCCGGCCGGACACCAGAAACCAATCATAGACTCCGTGAGCCACCGCCGATACCACCACTAGCCACAGGAATTGCCACCAATCAGTTCGCTCCTCAAGGCTTCCCGTCTGACCATTTTCCACCTCACGGACCCCCAAGCCGAAGCCCCAGACCGAAGCGAATAAGATATGAGCGAGCGTGGAAAAGACAAAGCGACCCAGCAGAACCCCGTCGCCATAGTGCCCCGCGTAGACCAGGTTCTCTGCCGTAGCAAAACCGAGTGCGACCCCACCACAAAGCTGAATCGCCAAAAGAGGACGCCGGCAGAATCCTGGAATCTTCAGCGCCACGATCGCACACAGAGCCTTGGCCCCCTCTTCGACCAATCCGACACCGACCACAAAGTAGACGAGGCTTCCCAGGTAAGGGAGACGCTCTAAGCTCGTCACCCCCAAAGACTCGGAAGCCAAGAGAGTCAACTTCACAGACCCCAAACCGGCCAAGAATGCAACAGCCCACTGCCACCACGGGGGAACCCTACCGCCGGAGAGCGAGCGGAGATAAACCAACCAGAAGAGACCCGGCAACAGACAGAAAAAAAAGGTGCGCAGCGCACTCAACTCAGGCAAGATAGACTTCCAAAGTGCGCGTCCGACGCTCCAGTTCCGAAATCACTCGCGCCCCTCCAGTGAGCAGCTTAGGTCCGAGCCAGAGCTCTAGCACACTTCGGCGCAGCCCCTCCTCCAGCGCGACGGGACCTGCCACCTCACTCACCGTCAAAACATGGAACACAGCCTGCCCGAGACTCTGGCGCCCTCCAGACCGGCCCAGGCCCCGATACAGCACTCCGAGCAAGGGGACAAAGATCAGAGAGTACGACCCTATCAAGCCCGACAGAGCCAGCATCGCTAGAAGCCCAACGGAAAGATAATCCAAGAGCAAGGAGGCCAAAATGCGTCTAGCGCCCGCCTCCCTTGGCAGCAAGAGTGCCTCCTCGGGCTCCCGATTGAGCAGCCCGCAATCCGCGCAGTAAAGTTCTCGGGGAAAGAGCTCACTCCCACATCCGCAGCAACATCGCTGGTGCAAGAAATGTTGATCGAGTGGACACCGCGAGCGCCCCACGCTCTCTACCCCCAGACATTTAGGGCAAAAGGGACTCAAGAATCAGTCCCAGAGTTCCGGCTCCCAAAGACTGCTGCTGCACCGATCAAAACGAGGAAGAGTAAAATCCCGAAAATACTAAAGAGCCTATCACTCTTCTCCCTGGCCTTGTTCCGACGCTTCTTTCCTCGCTGCTCTCCGTCGGCCACACCAGACGACACGGCACCGCCTGGTTGAGCGAAGTCCTCTGAACCCGACGGCAGACGCGAACCTTGCGCCGCCCGCGAAGGGCTCGTCGACCTTCGCGAAGAGCGCCTCGTTGTCGAACCGGTGCTGCTGGAGGTGCGCACAGCAGGAACCCCTTGAGCCTGACTGGTAGTCGTGGTCTGCTTGAGCTTCTGCAACTCGGCCTCGGCATCCTCAACCACACCAGCCAACGCTGCCGATGATGTCCAGAGACAGAGACAAAAAAGGATACCTATCCAAGGACGTCCAGCCATCAGAAGAGAGACATGAGCTGATAGACTGGCTGAAAAACCGCTACCAGGACAAACATGACCATTGCTCCCATAAACGCGATCATAACTGGCTCCAAGAGGGATGTAAAGACATCGAGCGCCAGCCGCACATCCTCTTCGAAAAAATCTCCCAACCGAAGAAGCATCACGGCTAGCTCACCAGACTGCTCTCCGGCCTTGACCAGCTGAACAAACACGCGAGGGAACAACTCACTCTCGAGCAACCGGTCTGAAAAATCAGCCCCGCTCTCCATCTCCTTGGAGATCCTCTCCACCGCATCCCTCACCACAGAATTTCCCGCGGAGACTCCGGCCACTCGAAGGGCTAAGAGAAAAGGAACCCCACTCTCTAGGAGCACCCCCAGAGTCCGAGCGATACGACTGAAGGCGATCTTCTTTGACAGCGGTCCGAAATAAGGCAGCTCAAGCTTCAACCAATCCCATTGACGCCGACCCACGGGAGTTTGGAAGTAGGACACGAGAAGATAGATTCCCACAATTCCCCCTAACAGCAGAGGGAGAAAGACTATGGGATTTCTCGATGTTTCCGTAATCGTGATCAAAGCGCGCGTAGCCAAGGGAAGATCCACATCGAGACCCTTGAACATATTGATAAAGGTCGGAAAGATATAGGTCACCAGACCTAGCGTCAAAAGCGTGCATACGGCAAAGATAACGATCGGGTAGGCTGCGGCCTGGCGCCAACTTCTGCTCAAGGAGAGCTCCGCTTCCAAATGCACACTGAGACGCTCGAGCATCTCGTCGAGTTGACCCGACATCTCACCGGCCCGGATGAGGGGAACGGTGAGGGGCGGAAAGATGTGATTCTGGTTCTCAAAAGCCTGAGAGAGGGAGATTCCGTTCGAAACGTCCTTGCGAACCTCGTACACCGCACGGTCGACACGAACGTTCACCCCCTGCCCGCAAAGAGTACTCAGAGTGGCACTGATGGGGATGCCCGCCTTGATGAGCGTGGCGAATTGCCTCATCATGACCACAGTCGCATAGAGTGGAAGTCGCTTGCCAAATCCGAACCTGCTCGCCAAACTCCTGAGCAGGCTCCGCTCCTCAGAAATGTCGATAACAGTATAACCCGCGCTACGCAATCGGTCCGCGAGTTGCTTAATGTCTTTGGCTGTGTCCACCCCGCGCACAGCTTGGCCTCTTTTGTCGACTGCCTCAAACTGAAATGGGGGCATTCTTCCCTTTTTCGTTCCGAAGCCGGAGCAACCTCTCGCCAGCCCAGAGATCGAGGAGGGCTGCAGTGCCCAAGGCTCGTAGCGGCTCAGCATGTCTCAATCCGATGCCGTCTTCGACGAGCTGTGTCAAGTCATCCCCGGAGGGGTCAACAGCCCCTTCCGAGCCTTCCATCTCGTAGGCGGAAAGGCCCGAGTCCTGAGCAAAGGACGCGGCAGCCGGGTCTGGGACCTCGACGGGCGGGAGTACATCGACCTCTGCTGCGGCTGGGGCCCACTCACACTCGGACACGCCCACCCCGCTATCGTCGAGGCGGTCACTCAAGCCGTTCAAGACGGAACCATTTTTGGTGCTCCCACCCTCTGGGAACTCCAACTAGCCCAAGCCGTCACCGGCCTCATACCGAGCATGGAGATGATCCGCTTTGTGAATTCGGGAGCCGAAGCCGTGATGAGCGCCCTCAGAGTGGCGCGCTCGGTGACCCAAAGAGCCAAAATCGTAAAATTTGAAGGTTGCTATCACGGACACGTCGCTCCCCTGGACGCCGTCGGGAACGAAGCGGATGAACTCGGTGGCCCCGTCCCCCTTGGCACTACCAGGTCTGTCGTGGCAGACACGCTCATCGCCGAGTTCAACAACATAGAGTCCGTGCGAACGCTCTTTCGAGAGCACTCGAACGAGATCGCCTGCGTCATACTCGAACCCGTCACCGGAAGCATGGGTGTCATCGAGGGGCAGCGAACCTTTCTTCAAGAGCTCAAAGCGCTGTGCCAAAGCGAAGGCGCCCTGCTGATCTTCGACGAGGTTCTCACCGGCTTTCGCGTCGACTTTTCCACCCAAGAGCAACTCGGCGTGATGCCGGACCTCACTTGCCTCGGCAAAGCCCTGGCAGGCGGACTCCCTGTGGGAGCGTACGGCGGTCGCAAAGACCTCATGCAGCAACTGTCTCCCCTCGGACCGATCTATCAAGCGGGAACATTTTGTGGAAACCCCATCACCATGAGAGCCGCCCTTGCCGCTATCGAGCAATACCGTAAGCCTGGCTTCTTCCGAGAACTCGCCGAGAAGACGAAGTACCTCTGTGAGGCTCTGAAAAAACAACTTCCAGACTCCGTGATCCCCTACTGCGGAGGCATGTTCAGCGTTGGATTCGGCGTAGAACAACTTCGAAACCACCGCGACGCCGCCTCGCTCGACAGTCAGCGCTTCGCGAAGTTCTTCCACTCGGCCCTGGACCAAGGGGTCTACCTCCCGCCCTCGACCTGGGACGCGGCGAGTCTCTCTTCGGCGCATAGCTACGAAGAACTCGACCTCTGCCTTGAGAAACTCAAAAAGGCCAGCGCGGTCCTATAGAGAAAATGGATAGTACCGCACAATGCCACCGGTTATAGCGGCAAAGGACTCTCAACAGAAAGAGCAGAAACCAAGTTTATGGGCCTATTTGATATGTTAGGAGACTCCCTTCGCGGAGCCTCAAAGAGTGTTCAAAAATCGCGCGAAGCAGCGATCAGAAACTCCGAGAAGATGCTGAAGATTCAGCGCCTCAAGATGGATGTTCAGTCCAAGCGTGAGGAAAAAGAGAAGAATATGCAGGGGCTAGCCCACAAAGTCTACGAGCTCTACGCCAAAAACAAGCTCACAGACCCCGAATTACTCTCGCTTTGTCAAGACATCAAAACGCTCCAATGGCAGATCGACGAGAGCTGGACTGAGATCAACCACCTCGGCAAGACCTAGTCGTGCCGATGCAAAGTGCCAGAAGAGTACTCATAGCAACGGCAAACCCTCACAAGACCGAGGAGATCAGGCGCATCCTTCGCGGATTGCCGATAGAGCTGATCGACCTCTCCAGCCTGGACCCCCTCGACGAGCCTGTCGAGGATGGCCACACCTTTCTCGAGAACGCCCGGATCAAGGCTCGCTACTACAGCCAGCATACCGGTCTTGTCGCGCTAGCCGACGACAGTGGACTTGAAGTGGATGCCCTGGACGGCAAGCCTGGTATCTACTCCAGCCGATTTGCTGGAGCCGATAGCTCTCATCGAGTCAAAATGGCTAAAGTTCTCGAACTTCTTCAGCAAACACCGGACCCCAAAAGAACAGCCCGATTTCGCTGTGTAGCGGTGGCAGCTTTTCCAGACGGAAGAGAATTCCATGCCGACGGCGCCATGGAGGGAACGATCCATTCTGAGATCGTCGGCGGAGGTGGATTTGGCTACGATCCCATCGTCTATATTCCGTCCCTCAGCAAGACCGTAGCCGAGTTAACAGAGGCCGAAAAGGACGATTTGAGCCATCGAGGGCAAGCTTTTCGAAAACTATTGCCGAAAATTGAAGCTCTTTTGTAGAGCGCCAATCCCGCCACTAAGCCGTTCGTTCGAGTCCGTTGAACCCTAACAAAATACTATTTTTCAAATCAGTCAACTTGCCCGTTGACGACTCCAAAGTAGGTCGCTATACTGGGGTTGCCCGCAGCGGCGGAGCGTAGCGCAGCCTGGTAGCGTACCTGCTTTGGGAGCAGGGGGTCGGAGGTTCGAATCCTCTCGCTCCGACCATCGTGTCGGGTCAACCGGCACCCATAGCTCAGTTGGATAGAGCAACTGCCTTCTAAGCAGTAGGTCACAGGTTCGAATCCTGTCTGGCGTACCAAACTAGAAAAGCCAGAACATTTTTTAATGAAGCAACAAAATTATTCTCTTA
>CAZVVF010000045.1:0-11604 GCA_964630575.1 uncultured Burkholderiales bacterium
GCGCCGAGTTGACCCATATAGTCTCGAACTTGGGGCAGGGGCAGACCTCCGGGCGTGATCATCTCCGACAGCGTTCCACCATCGTCGTATTCCATGATGATGAAGAGGAGGTTGCTCTGTTCACCCCAACTGTACATCTTGACGATGCCTGGATGATCCAACTTGTGAGCGATGCGGATCTCACGGCCATAGCGTGCAAGGGTGTCCTTCCCGGTGCTTGCTTCTTCGTTGAGAATCTTACAAGCGACAGCCTTCTGGCGGTCCAAGTTGTCGCTAGGGACGCCCAGGTAAACCTTGGCGTTGGAGCCTTGGCCGAGCGCTTCGGTGAGAATGTAGCCGTCGAGTTCCTTCATGAGGTACTTGTCGTCGGGGTCGGCCTGAACCTTGATCAATTCGAGGCTCTTGGCTCTGTCCGAATTGAGCTTGTATTGCAGGGCGATGGTCAGAACGAGCGCTCCGAGAACCCCTGGGATAAGTCGTATACCGGCTATCGAAGGACCCCATTCGCCCAACAATCGACTTCCGAGAACAGCGCCTGCCAAGCCCACGCCGGTCGATCCGAGGTACCCGTAGGGTATCTGAGTGGGAAGAATACGATTCGAAGCCTGGCCGATCGCCAGCGCCACAATCAGCATCACGATAAAGCCAGCAGCATTCGATAGCAACCAGAAGGCAAGGACCAGACCGACAAAGGCCATGAACCATTGGAACGGGGAAATAATCTTATCGTCAGGATGCGGTTTGATGGTTCGTGTTCTAGACATAGGCTCTCCACCAGCTTCATTTGACGAACTTTGCCTGAGACCTGTTAGACCTTGAGCTGCCCGAATAGAGGGCCGCTCAGGCCCTCCGTGGGGCAGGAGCGGAGGGCAATTCTGCTGGAATCCGGAATCGCCCCAAGCATGACACATCCACTATGGGCTCCACTGATCACGCCGTTTCGGCGAGACCAATCGGTGGACTTTGCTGCCCTCCAACACAATATGGAACGATACGATCAGACGAGCCTCGACGGATACCTCGTGAACGGGAGTTCGGGCGAAGCCGAGATGCTCAGCCTGCGAGAGCGCGAGGAGATTTTGCGCTTCGTTTGCGGGGCCACCTCAAAGCGGATTCTGGCCGGCATCGTGGCGAGTTCGGTCCACGATGCCGCGGATCAGGTCCAGGCCTTAGAGGATTTGGAACTCGAGGCCGTGTTGGTTCGTACGCCCAGCTATTATGGGCGTCAGTTGGATCAGATCGCTTTCTTTAGCGAACTGGCAGAGCGGAGCCCTCACCCCGTGATGATCTATCAGATCCCTCAGTATACGGGCATTCGCGTGAGCGGCGAGGAGCTCTTCACCCTGTCTCAACACCCCAACATTGTGGGTATCAAGGATAGCTTCGGTGATCTGGCCATGATCAATGAAAAAACCTGGCCCGCCGATTTTCGCTACTACCTGGGGGCCTCGGCTCTGATCCAACCCGGTGTGGCAGCGGGAGCGAAGGGCGGCATTTTGGCTCTGGCCAATGTCGTGCCGGAACTTTGCCGTGAGCTTCTTCTTCTCTCGGCCGATCCTGAGCGAGGCTCAGAGGCCAGACGCTTGCAGCAAAGGTTGATACCCTTGAACTCTCTGCTCGGTGGAAGCAAGGGCTACGGATTGGCCGGACTCAAGGCGGCTTGTGAGATCGTGGGGTTCGAGGCAGGTGACCCACGCCGTCCTTTAAGGGCCATAAGCAAAGCGCAGCGAGAGACTCTGGCAAAGGCTATCGCAAAGCTCGTTCAGGCAGGAGACTGATACGAGTAGAATTAGGGGACCAACGTCTGTCGGTCCCCTAGTTCGAGAGGGTAGGCTTATCGTTTGGGGTCGTTACTTGACCTGAAAGGTGACCCGTGAGGTTTTTCCACCGCCAACGACGTTGGCTAGATACCACCCTGCTGCTGGTTTGGTCCCTTGCATGTTGGCGCTGATCGCTTTGCCTGAGGCCGCGTCGAAAAGCAAGATGAGGGGCTGCTTACCCTGGGTGGCAACTCCGTTCTCGTCTGCCGGAAAAATGTTAACGATGATCTGTCCCTCGACGTCTTTGACAGAGAGTACCGCGTCGGCTGCTACCGGCTCGGCGATGTAAGAGGTAATGGTGGATTTGTCTGTCATCGCAGCGGCTTGGTCGCCTAAGCTCACCGGGAAGGGGAGGATCTCTTGGGCGGAGACTGTCACGGTCACGGCCATGACCGCTAGTAGGGCTAAAAGATATCTCATAGATGAAGGCTCCTTAGTTTCGATGAGGCCCTCTCTTATTCACTTTCAGGCCTCACACCTTCTTCGCTAGTCTGCTAGGCGAACAGGAGTTCTTGGGGAGCCTCGCTCTCCTCGGCGTCTGGGCTTGGGTTCAGACCAGAGTGAAAAGCTTGGACTCTCGATTGCAGCCGCTTTAAGGTCTTGGCGGTCTTCAGGTCGTCGAACAGGGCGCGATAGGTGTCTTTGCCCAGAACCTTCTCGGCGGCCCGTAAAACGGAGTCACCGTAGGAGTAGCCCTGTTTCTCGTAGGACTCTTTGAGCTCTCGGATCTCAGGGTTCGTGGCCAGGAGTTCTTGATGGATCTTTCCGGTCTCGCGCTCGTAGTTGCCGATCAGCCGCAGAGTGTGGGTGATGGAACGATCGCGAGATTGCTCGATGAACCATTCTTTTCCGGGACCTTTTACGTCTCGGTTGAGCAGAGCCGAATGCTCTACGGTGTTGAGCTCCAGAGAGTTGTTCCACAACTCGATGAACTGAGCTTTGCTCTGTGCCTGAGAGGCCAACGACTTCTCGTCTTTCTTGTTGAAGTGAATATAGGCCGAGGTTTCCCAGTTCTCTCTGAGGCCCCGATTAGAGAAGTTGGTGCTTCCGGTGATCTCTCCGCGGTCGGTCAACATCTGCTTGGCATGGATTTTTCGGTCGTGGTCCCCGCTGCGCTCAAGTTTGGACCATCGGGGTTGGATGCCGTGGTCTTCGAGCATCTTGATTCCGTAACTGTTGGGGGTCCCACCGTGCGGGTAGAGTGAGGCATCAGCGATAACGCGAACGTCTAGGTCGCGTCCTTGCTCGGTGACTTGAGCTTTTCGAGCGGCCAGGGCAGCAGCCACGGCCCTGGTGATCACAAATCCTGGCAGGAAGATGAATTCTTGAGCCTGAGCGATGGCCGCTATGACGAGGGCTTCGCGCTCGACCGGGGAGTCAGCGATGTCCACTCGAGCGTCGCCAACTTTGCGAGTGGAGGGCAGCTCCATATCGTCGAGTCGACTCAAATTTTTAGGTGTGCTGGCTACCTCTAAGGCCCTTTCGATGGTGGCTTGAAGAAGCTCTTTTCCCTTGTTGGTGAGCTGAACTTCAAAGCGCCCTGTCAGCATCTTGCTGATGCTCGGTTCGTAGTCTTCGGGCGAGAGTTCAAAAATCTCTCTGAGCTTCACGCCGGCTTTTTTGGCCATCGACTCGAGTTGCTCGACGCTCTCTACGTCGGGTAGCTCCGTGCCAGCGGGAGAAGGCCCACTGATGCTGTCTAGCAGAGCGATGACCCCTCGACTTCCGAGTCTGAGGTTGGTGTTGCGGTATTTCTCGATGTGGTGGGAGCCCCAGATATCGTCGAGGGTCGATTCTTTGGAGTCTTGGATATCGCGGGCCAGGTTTTTCGTCAATCTCGCAGCGGCCTTGCCCCTGACCACGTAGCCCGAGTCAAGGTTCTCTCCGGACCCGAGGTTGGCGTTCATCCCACTGATCAAGACCTTGTTGCCGACTCGAACAATCTTGCGATGCATCAGGTCGGAGGAACTGCCCAGCATCTTTTTCTGGGGGTAGAAGGAGACACCAACATCAGCCTTTTTTAGCTGGGCGAGTTGCAGGATGGAGCGAATTTTGTCGGGGGTCGCATCCAAGGAGAAGTAGGAGTCACCCTCTTTGTCTTTGGAGGGGAAGGCTAGGCGACCAGCGTCGACATTCAGACGAACCTTGTTGCCGGCGCGAGCGGACTCGGCTACTTTTTTGATGAAATCAGGAGAGGTGAGTTCGTAAAACTGCAGGTCGACCTCCACGGGTCGACCGGACTTGGCCTTTTTGATCGACTCGTCGAGCAGAGAGTTCATGGTTTTCCATAGCTCGGCGCGATGCACTTGCTCCACAGCGTTTCCGTGGGTGATCATGTCGGATTCGCCGCTGAGGAGCGAATCGACTCCGGTCAGAACCGCCTTCGTGTTTTCGGTTTCGGGGTTGGTCCATTCGGGTCCGTTGGCGTAGGCGGAGTAGGCTGCCACCACACCGGGGGCTCCGGCGAGGGTTCCGGCTAGGGCTTGAACAGCGGCGCGGGCGCTGGCTTCTCTCAACTCGGTCTGCAGTTTCTCACTGTGCAGAAGGACTTTGCCCTCGATGGCCATCTTTTTTTTGAGGGAGGCTTGTTCCGAGGTGGTATCGTCGTCGTTTTTCTCAAGCGTCCACCACTCGTTCTCGTGCTCTTTGTAGCGTTGCTCAACCGATGATGCGTAGTCTTGAAAGAGGCGATAGTCGTCGACGCTGATGGGGGATTGGGGCGTCCACTGGTCGAGCGTTTCCAGAACGGCTTTTTTTCCCTTTCGCACCTTGGAACCATCGATAGACTTTTCGGCACTCTCCAGGAAATCGCGGTTGATGCGACCGGGCCGAAGGGGAGTAGAGCCTATGGTTAGCTTGGTGGATTTCAATAGTCTGGGTGTTTCGCTGTTCCTACACTATAAAGGGGCAAGGTTACGATTGTGTTAACGATTCTCGCTGTGATGTTAACGTCTGCTTCCCCGCGGAGATCCGCACCGGTCTGAGGCCTAAAGGGGTTGGGACATTCATGGACTCTTCTGGGCCCTTCAAAAAAGCCTCTCGCTGGGGCTGATTCCGGGCCTGAGAGGATGGCTCGTCGGGATGCCAGAACTTGCCCGGATGAAGTATCTTTGCGTTTGTTTTTTATTGCTGACATCGGTGGTGTGGGCCGATGACCTGTTTGAGTTGGTCGACCAGAATCGAGTGAGTAAGGTGAACGAAATACTCATCGAGTTTCCTGAATTGGTCAACAAGAAGCAACAGAACGTCAGTCTTTTGCACGTGGCTTGCTTCAAGGGCTCCGAGCCGATGGCGAAGATGCTTCTGGAGAATGGCGCAGACATCGATGCCGAGGATATGTTGGGTTCATCCCCTCTGTATCGGGCCTTGGCCAACGAGCACGCTGAACTGGCTTTGTTTCTCATCGCCGAGGGGGCCGATCTTGACCACGCCGACAAAACCGGTGTCACTCCCTTTATGGCAGCGTCTTGCGTTCTGGAGGTCGCCGCCTTGTCAAGCCTCATAGAGCGGGAGGCCGATCTCGAGCGTGAGGACCACCAGGGACGAACCGCCCTGCATCACTCCATTGAGAAGGAGCGGTTAGAGAACGTGCAGGCGCTCATAAAGGCCGGGGCCGACATCGACCACCAGGACAAGAAGGGCCGAACCGTCTTGCACAAAGCGGTGGCCTCTGGGCAGGTGAGATTGGTCGAAGTGCTCCTGGCTGCCGGGGTGAACACCGGTCTCAAAGATAAGCGCGGAAGGACGGCGCAGAGTTTGGCGCGAGAGCGTAGCGATAGCAGAATGTACGAGATGCTCAAACCCGAGGAGAAGAAGCAGTAGGGCCTAGCGCGCGCACCGAGGTGTCCTCGACCGCATTTTTTGAGTTTCGTTGAGGCTGTTTCTCGACAAAAAAAAGATGCCCCATCGCTGGGGCATCCTTTCTGTACAGAAAGTGTCTGCTTAGCCTAAGGCTGAGACATTTTCCTTAGCTTTCGCGATCAAGCTCGCGAAGGCTGCGCTGTCGTCAACAGCGATCTCTGCTAGAACTTTGCGGTCAAGCGTAATTCCAGCGTTTTTGAGTCCGTTCATAAAACGGCTATAGGACATTCCGTTAGCTCGGGCTGCAGCGTTGATACGCGCAATCCAGAGGCGACGGATGTCACGTTTCTTATTGCGTCGGTCGCGGTAGGCATACTGTTGGGCATGCATGAACGCTTCCTGAGCACAATTGACTCGGCGGCTTCTAGCTCCTCGATAGCCTTTCACCGCCTTCATTAGCTTACGACGTTTTTTGAGGGCGATAGTCCCTCTCTTCACTCTTGGCATGAAGGGAATCCTTTCGGTTCAGATGGGTTAGAGGCCAGGAACACAGCGACGAATCATTCTTTCGTCAGCGTCTGATACGAGAGCAACCTTGCGGAACTTTCGCGTACGCTTGGGAGATTTCTTTTCTCGAATGTGGTGACACCCGGAAAACTCTCTCATGCGCTTAATCTTGCCTGAGCCAGTGACTCTTACGCGTTTTGCCACCGATTTTCTAGTCCGAATTTTCGGCACGATAGCCTCCTTTCGTGAGCACCTCTGTTGTCACAGAATGTGCTTGCCTGCTGAGCGGTTATCATGGCCGAGACCGTCGGAACATTTTTTGAGACTTACACTTTAACCATACGAACTAATGTTGTACGGTGGTAAGAGGTCTCGGGCTTTTTACGCCAAACAGGAGCCGAGTATAGCAAACCGAGATCTCAGCGTCAATCAAAGACTCATCCAATGTTGTCACGAATAACAAATATCTTAGTCACAGCAGGGCTGGCCCTGGTTCTTTTGTCCGTTAGCGTTCCGGCATCGGCCGACCGGCAGAACGTGTTTGTTCGCAATCAGCCGGTAGAGCTCGAGCAGGGTTCGGTCTCGGTGATCCATTTCATCCGCTTGCTCGACGAACCAGAGCGCGAGAAGGTTCGTCTGGAGGGGCGCTCCCTTCTGGTCACCGACCAAGAAGGGGTCGATCACGTCTTTTTGCTCAACGATGAGCGCAAACTTTCGGAATGGGACGGGGCTTTGACCTTGCTTGGGTACGTCCGCAGGGTCAACGAGGAGACGGGGGTTGTCGATTTCAGCGTGACTCCCGAGGAGAGCGAGATTCACGCCGGTCGCCCTGTACTAGAGCCTGCGTCGGTCCGCTTGGAGCGCTCTCTCCGCCGCCCAGGCTACCTCAAGGCGCAAGCCGGCTACCGAAAGATTGTGGAGAAGATTGGGCTTTCCAGCGACGAGGAGCTTCGCCAGCGGGTGGACCGTTTGGGGCAGAGGGTTGTTATGCATTCGCCTCTGTCGGGCCTGAAGTGGAATTTTGATGTCATCGAGACAGACGTGCCCAACGCCTTGTGCACCGGGGAGGGTCACGTTTTGGTGACCAAGGGTCTGCTCGATCTGAACTTGACCGATGATGAGTTGGGCGGTGTCTTGGGACACGAAGTCGCGCACGGGGTTCGTCGACACGCTGAGATCTACGAGGAGCGATTCCGAGAGTTTCTGGCCCTCAGGAAATTTAGGATGGAACTCAACTACGAACTGAGCAAGGACAGCGCGGATCAGGACCCGCAGAAGCTGCGCCAGCTTCAATCGCAAGCTGGCGAGAAGATCAAGCGCTACGCCTTCATCCTGGACTATCTCAAAAACAAGCAAGACTACGATCAGGACGAAGAAGAGGAAGCTGACGTTCTGGGCATGCAGTACGCTGTGGCCGCAGGTTTTGATCCCAACGGCGAGGCCAGGGCTTTGACCAAACTCAAGAACAAGTCGGTTCAACTCTTCGGTCAGTCGTACGATGATGGCAGCCGAACTCACCCACCTTTGGAGCGTCGCCTCCAGATCCTGGAGATGGTCCAGAAGCGTTGGAGAGACTGACAAACGGTCTTTAGTCGTCTCTCAGCCGGGCCCCTGAGGGCCTCTCTACCAGCGGCGTAGTTTTTGCAGTGTGGCGCGGGATATTCCCGCCTGAAGCGCCTTGGAAGGTGCTAAGCCAAGCCATAGGCGTGCCATGTTGTTGACTTCCACCTCGAACTCACCTGTCGGTGGTTCCAGAATGACGCTCGCTGTGATGGCTTCGATCCCCTCACCGAGACCCTTGATGGATTTTGGTGGATCGCTGTTCACCAGGCTCTGGGCCGTCAAAAGATAACAGCGGACCAACCGAGGCAAGCTCTTCTGCCCATACTTTTGATACTCCAGCCAACAGAACCGGGTGGCCAAGCAGTAGAGCCCGGCCGAGAGTTTTAAGAAGGGACTCGACGCGCGCGTCTTGGCCAAGCCCTGAAGCTTGCTCGCGCGGCGAAGAAGGGTCTCCGTCAGCGGCGTGTAGCCGATAGGGTGAACCTTCAAAAGCCCCTCTACGGTTTGCCCGACCAGGCTCTCAATGTCGACCCCTTCTGGGGTGTCGTCGGGCAGGGGCAATTCGCTGAGAATCTTGGTGGATTTCTCTTTCCAGGCATCTGGGTCTTTGGTCAATTCCTCGGTCAGCAGGCCGAGTACGCGGGCCAGGTTGTCTCGGCGCTCCTGGGAGTTTGAGGAGAGTTGGTAGATGCCGATTCGAAAGGGCAACTCTTCAGAGGCTGACAGGGGCGAGCTTTCCAGGGCCGAGGCTAAGGATTGTTTCAGGGTTGCGAGACTCTCCTCGGAGCGCCCTAGAAGGCGAAGGAGTTCCGCTTTTTGAGTCGATCGCGTGAGCAGCTCTCGACGCTGATAGTTGGACCTGGCTATTTCGATTGCCGGGTCGAGATCCTGGAGGGCATCTTCATAGCGGCCCAATTTCTGCAGGAGCAAGGCTCTGTTGTTCAGGCAGTTGGCGCGCCGCGGACTCAGAGCGCTCTCCGGTCTTTTGCTGAAAGCTTCTATCCCGCGCGCGTAGGCTGTGAGAGCCTCCTGCTGGCGATTGAGTGTGTCCAGAATGGCGGCCCGGCCCGACTCGACTTCGGCCAAGAATTCGAGAACGTCTGGGTCCGCTTCGGCCATATTTTCGGGCAGAGCGCGGACGGTGTCTTCAAAGTCGCTGAGCGCCTCTTCGAGTCGTCCGAGTTTGATGAGGGACCACCCTCTCTGGGTTTTCAGCTTGCTGATGGGGTCTACGTCTTGATTTTCCACCCAATCGCTCTTGAGCAGCTTCAAAAAGGTCGGTCGCAGACGGCTCACGGTGTTGAGCAAAAGTGTGAGCCGTTCTACCGTTTCCTCGTATTTGGCTCCTTCGCGAGTGGGGAGCAGAGCCAGAAGTCGCAGCCCCTTGAATGTTCTAACGGTGCGTTTACAGAGTTCGTTGTACTCTGGTTTGGCGAGGCGTTCTACGGGAAGATTCTCCAACCGATTGTCGAGATCGCGCAGAAGGTCAACGGTCGCTTCAAAATCTTGCTCTCCCTGTCCGGTGAGAAGTCTGGCCCGTTCCAGCAGTATGTGGCAGTGTCTGAGCTCGAGTTCCGGTGGCGACAAAACGTGGTCCAGCTCGTCCACGATCTTGGCCGCTCGGTCCATGTCTAACAGGCTAGAGGCCTGATCGAGAAGTTCGCTATAGATGGAGGCGCGCTCGAGCAGGGCTGAGATCATGGCTCCGCCTAAGCTGGGGTCTTCCCAACGTTTGTCCTCCAGCAGATCGACGACGGCGGTGATGTCGTCCAGCGCCGTGCCCAAAGTCCCCAGCGCTCGGAAGGCACCCGCTCGCAGCAGGTAGGCCTCAACGAGCTCGGCCGTGTAGTTTCGACTCTTGGAGGCGCGAAAGAGGGCCAAGGCGCGAGAGGTGAGCTTTAACTGAGCGTTGGGGTTTTGAGTGGGGAGTTGGGCGTAGCGAAGAATGGAGGTGGCCAAAGGACCGGTGAGTTCGGTTTTGCCATCGTTTTCCACGAGTCGGATCAACAGGTCGATGGATTCCTTGAATTCGTCCTCAGCCCGTTGGTACTCGCCTTCTTCGCGGAAGGCTTCGCCGAGATTGTGGTGGGCCGCTGCACGCTCTGCGGTGAGTTTCTCTCGACGCTCTGGCGAGAGCTTTTCTTCAAAAATCTCCAAGACGCGCAGGCAACTCTTTCGAGCCATCTCCGAATCTCCAGAAAGAAGGCTCACTTCGGCCAAGGCGTTGAGGGTGCTGGCGAGTTCTTCGAGGTGTTTCGAACTCTGGCTCACCACCGCTAGGCGGTAGTCGCCAACGGCTGCAGAAAGGTCCTCTCGGGCAAGTTCGAACTCGCCGCGGGTTCTAAAGAGGCTGCCGCGACAGTTCAGGGCGAACGCTCGCTCGCCGTATAGGTCTTCTCGGTTCTCCTCTTCAATGAGGCGATCTAGGATCTCCACAGAGCGGTCGAAGCTCTCTTGAGCCTCAGAGAGCTTGGAGCGGCCGAGTAAGCACAATCCGCGGTTGGCGTAAGTTTTGGCCAGATCGGTCCGAACGTCGATGCGCCCCTCGGCGACCAAGTAGGTACGGATAGAAATGGCCGAGGCGTAGTCGTTCTCCGCTTCTTCCAGGATGCCGGTTCTAAAGAGGATCGTTCCCCGATCGTTGTAGACGGAGGCGAGCTCATTGCGCAGATGTTCGTAGTTCTCTTGGTGGACCAAGGTTTCAAGCAGATCCAAGCTGGCGTTGGCCGCGCTCAGAGCGGCTTCCGTCTTACCCTGGTCGAGAGCCAGGAGCGCGCGGCTCTTGTAGACGGCGGCGAGATGAGGTCTCAAGTCTCGTCTGTTTTCGCGGTCGACTAGCTTGAGGTAGCCGCCCAGGGCGCTCTCGAGGTCGTTCTCGGCTTGATGATAGCTCTTGAGAGCCCGATAGATACCGGCTCGATTGTGGCGGGCCAACATCCAGAGTGACATCAGGTCGGTGCGGCCAGAATCCACCACGCTCTCGTAGTTGAGGACCGCGCGGTCGGCATCGGTGAGCGCTTTGCTCCACTCTTGCAGTCCCACGTAGATTTCGCTGCGGCGGTTGTAAGCGGCAGCGAGCCCGTTCCTCAGGGCTTCTTGACCCTTGTCGTCGACCAAGATGCGGAAGTGTTTGAGGGCTGTTTCGATGTCTTCAAGCGCGCGTCGATACTGCCCCAAGTGGTAGTAGGACAGGGCTCTGCTGGACAGAGACCAGGCCAGTTCCTCGCGGAAGTGTTCTCTGTTCTCGTCTTCGACCAAGAGTCGCAAGCCTTGGATGAAGGTGTCTAAGACGAGCGCCTTGCGGTGGAAGAGAGTCTTTTCTTCCATGGCGGCAAAGACGCGGCGGCGCAGCCGATTGACGGTGGTGCCGGAGCAAACCTTGGCCAAAAAGTCTGGGTCTTGGCTGTCCACGGCCCAGCGCAGCAGTCGGCGTAGAGATTCTCCCAGCCGCTCCAGGTCTTCCTTGATGGGAAGAATGGCCAGTTCCGACTCCGATATCCGCTGCAGGGCTCGCTCAGCGAGACGCAGGCAGCTCTGGGAGTAGGAGGTGAGAAAGGTCCGCTGGATGTGCATACGAATCGCGCGGTGGGCCAGGTTGAGGCCTAATTTCTGGTCTTGGTGACAGTGAAAAAGACTGGGGAGACTGTGAATGAGCTCCAAGACGTCGGTGCGGGAGATCCCCAGGCTTGAGAGTTCCTCGCCGCTGACCGGCTCGTCGGAGGTCGCAAGCAGCAGGAACAGATCGAGATAGCGGTCGGGGACGCGCTCGTAAAGTCGGTCCAGCAGCCCCTCGTAAACGAGTTCGGCGGGCGGAAGGTCGTCCTCGCCCTCGAGCAGTTCGCAGCGCAGTCCGTCGAGAAAGTGCTGCGCCGTTGCGAGTCGACAACCCGAGCACTCCACCAGCGTTTCTGCG
>CAZVVF010000046.1:0-11531 GCA_964630575.1 uncultured Burkholderiales bacterium
CCCTTGAAGACGACGACGAACTCGACGTCGACAACCTCGACATCGACGACGCGGATCTCGCGGCCCTTGAAGACGACGACGAACTCGACGTCGACAACCTCGACATCGACGACGCGGAGTTCGCGGCCCTTGACGACGACGAGGAACTCGACGTCGACAACCTCGACATCGACGACGCGGAGCTTACCGACGACGATGATGATGAACTCGACGCCGAACTCGACGAACTCGACGAGATGGAAGCCTTCGACCTCGACCTCGACGACCAAGAAGAGGACCACGGCAGCCAAACGGAACTCATGGGCGCTCCCACCGCCGAACTGCTCGGCCCAGCGGAAGACGAACTGCTAGGACCTCCCCCGACACTCGAGTCCAACGACGCCCTCTTTACCGGACCCGCGAGTGAAGTCTCACTCGAAGACGAGTTTTTCTCTGGGCCAGCGCCCCTACCGAGCGCGGAGACAGAATTGAGCGGCGCCGCCGATGACGAGGACGAAGACCTCGACGTGGAGGACGACGACTACTCCGACGAACTTATCCAGGACCTTGAATCCCTCGAAAGCGAGCCCGACGAGCCAGTCCTAGCCGCCCCTACCAAGGAGTATCGGTCAGCGATCCTTGATGCCCTCAGAAAGGTCAAGAGCAGCGATGAAGTCAAGGCCAGAGCCGACGTCTTGTCCGTCCTCGAAGCTGCCGTCCCGGCAGAAATGCGACAGGTCGTCTCCGAGCGCCGCCGCCTCGTCCGGCTCAGTTGCGAATACGAAGTCAACTGCTTCCAAGGCAATCAGATCTTCCACGCTACCATTCGAGACCTGTCGCTGGGCGGAATGAAGGTCGAGGTCTCCAAACAACTCAAGCAAGGTAGCCTGCTTGAGGTCAGCAATCCGAACCCTACCGAAGAAAAGCCAGACCAACGCGTAACCGCCCAAGTTCGATGGTTCCGCGTCAACAACAGTGGCAAGGCAGAAGCCGGACTTCAGTTTGTGGACCCTCCAGAGGTTCTCGGCCGCTCCTGGGTGGTCTCGCTCTTGAACAGAGTCGGCATGCAAAGCCAGGTCTTCAACCAACGAAAATACACTCGAGCCGTGGCAGACTTCGGCGTGGATATCGTCACCGAAGACGGGGATGTGTATGAAGGACGCTGCGTTGACCTCGGACTCGGAGGCGCGCTGGTAGACTCCGCTCCGATCTTCAGTGAAGGAGACCAAGTGACGTTCCGCTGTCTCTCCTTCGGTATACACGGCCGACTGGAAGCCAGTTCCAAGGTCGTCAAGGTCAAAGAGATGAACGAAGACTACGGAAGCTACGCACTTGAGTTCCACGACCTCGATGCAGCAACCACCAAACTCCTTGGTCGGTACGTTGTGGACCTCCTGAAACTCGGGAGGGCACCTCGCAAGAGGTAATGACCCCCTCCGGCTCTATTAGCGAACGCTCCAACACGCTCTCTCGGCTCCTCGAGCGAACCTCTAAAGCACTTGGCATTGCAGCTCTTCTGATTCTACTCGGAGGCTGCCAGGCCGCCCCCAAGGCCCCCCTCCAAGCCAAGGAGTATCCACAGCGCATCATCTCGCTGCTTCCTAGCGGAACCGAACTTATCTATGCCGTGGGCCAAGGCCACAAAGTGGTCGGCGTTACCCTCAACGACAACTTTCCACCAGAAGTTGCCGAACTGCCTAAAGTTGGCGACCAGACCATTGACCTTGAGAAGGTTCTTGCCCTGGAACCAGACCTGGTAGTACTAGACGCCAGCTTCAACAAAAACAAAGCCAGCCTGGAAAGACTCGGCATCAACTACCTGGAGCTCAACTGCCAAAGACTCCACGACATCGCGCCTGCCATGCGAGAACTCGGTCGAGTTCTCGGCTGCCAAGAGCAGGCCGAAGAAGCCTCCAAGGCCTTCAAGGCAGAGCTCGATTCGTTCGTTCCTCTACAGAAAAAACAGCCAGTGTTCGTTGAAATATGGAGCGACCCACTAATGACCGTCGGCTCAGAAACACTCGTTGACGACATACTCAACCTGGTCGGAGTCGAGAATAGCTACCACGACCAAACTGGCTATTTTCAAGTGGACCCCGAGGACGTCGTGTCGCGCCAGCCCACACTCATCGTCTTTCCACGACCCGAGGGCCTCGCCGAACAATCGCGGGCACTCCAGCTCTTAGAACAAGTCGGGCTCTCCCCTCGAATCATCGTTGTGGACCCTGACCTGATCGTGCGACCCAGTCCCAGAATTCTCACTGGAGCCGCCAACCTCAAAAACTCCATCATGCGACTCGATTGATCTCAGTTTACAAATCTGTTACATTCACAATAAGAAAAAGTTACCTCTGAGTCATCTGCGGAGGCTCATTGGTAGCGGGTGTAGTCGCGCTGACTTACCCCGCATGCCGACGATGAACGCGGTAGGGAAGGAGGTGGGTGATTATTTGTAGCCACTCATCGCCCATCCACGGAGGGATGGGCTCGTAAGACGAATCCTCCGACAAACGAGTGGTCTCCGGACCACTCGTTTTTACGTTTATGGCGAAAACGGCCTCTCAAATCGACACCTCAAAGGAGCAACTCATGGCTTCCTTCTCGAAGCAAGAAATCCAAAATATCCTAGCCCAAAAAGATCGCTGGATCACACTCAGCACCCTGGACAAGGAGGGGTTCCCTCACTCCGTTCCACTCGGCTATTTCTTGAGCGGGGAAAACGTGATTCTCGGATGTCGCGACAACACCCAAAAAGTCAAGAACATTGAGCGACACAATCGGGTCTCGCTGCTTTGGGAAAACGGACGCGGTGAAGAGTTCCTCCAGGGCATCATGATCCGTGGCCTAGCCAGAATCGTGCGCGATGATCAAGAACGACTAAAACTCAAGACTATAGCCTGCAGGCAGCGCAAGCAGGCCCCACCCACCAGCGTCAGCCCTGGCGTCGTCTACATCGAAGTCGTACCGGTCAAGACCCTCACCTGGAATCGCCCATCGCGCCACGGCCGGAGCGGTGCGCGGGCAGAGTCGTAACACACAGCTGCCCAGCAAACGATAGCCACCTCCGCTCCAATAGAGCAGCCAACTAGTCGTTGATAGAAGTAAACTGGTCTTTGACCGTCTCAAAAATGAGCCCAAAGGGCGAGTCCGGTGCAGACAGAATCGTCGCCTTAAGACCGATTCCGGGTTCAGACTCGAGGGTCATGTAAGCAGCCGACCACGGCTTCAGAGAATTGGTAGTATTTTTCTGATCGTTTGTCATAGCGGTCGTATGGACTCCCACGAGCGTTCCACCGGTATACGTGCCGTCCGTCCTCAAGCCTGAGGGATAGCGATAGATAGAAGGCACCGAACCAGTAAGATTCGTGGCGTAGTTCGCGATCGTCCAACGTCGAAAAATCTCCCCGAACCCACCTGGCAGATGGGCGTTGAGATTGTCCAGACCTGTTCTCGTATCGGTACAGATCTCGAGAATTTTCTGGTCCCCGAAATGCTCACGAACATATCGAAAAAAGAGATATCCCTGGCCGTATCCGAGCCCAGCTTCAAAAAAGTCAAAAAACTCGTGAAGCTCCGGCTTCTCCAAGTAGTTGTTGCTCACATCTACAAGCAGGTCATTGCCAGACTCGTAAGTGTAGCCGCAAACCTCTTCAGAGAGACCCGACAAGCCTTCGTTGACACTGATATTCTCGTCGGTTGCTCCGGCGGGGTTGAGGCCCTGTTGATTAACCTTTTGATTCTGATTGACCAGATGCTGAAACTCGTGACTGATCGTAGCGAGCTGCTGGTACTCATCCTTACTCGCGTTGATATACAAAATCTCACCCTTGTTAGACATCGTCCCCCCATCGGGGTCTCCGTCTGCCGGGGATGTGTAACCATACAGGGACGTGCCCAAGGTCTCTGAGGAGAAAAAGACGAGGACAACTTTTTCGTCGCCGTCGTTCCCCCCGGGTGGATTCTCGTTCCACTCGCTTCCAAAAACAGCCCGCACCTGGTCATAAATTCCGGAACCCGGCCTCTGTGGGTTATTGCTATCAAAGGCTGCCGCAATGTTCACGGCTCGTGCCCGACTCAGGGAAGGGACCCCGTTGACCACTTCAGCAAAGATCGTACAATGGACCGTATCATTAGGCCCAAGCATTTTTCTGGTGGTCACCGACTTAAAAGCCGGAATGAGATAAAAATCCTCTTCAGCGCCTTCCGGCAGCTCCTGGTACCGAGGACGGATCGAAGTCTGCGGCGTGCCCTGGGCCCGAATGCCTCGTCCCATCAGATGATTCAGAGCACAAGCATCAGCGTACCCGCACCTATCTGTATCCGCATCTTCCTGTTGCTCCTCGGAGGTTCGCAGGGAGACGGCTCTAGGAAGAAGACCCGTCAGGTCCTCTAAAGTCGCCGAGAGCGCCCCGTCCGTATCGGGAGTCTCGCCAGGAGTCTGAAAATTTGCGATCACCGTAAGTTTAGAATTGACGCTGAAGGTGGGGAACTCAAACGTTTGGGGAAGGTTGGGAGCCGGTGGAGTGATACCGCCACCACTGTTCTGTGTTGTCGGAGCAAAAACCGCAGAGCTGTCCCCTCCACCACCACACCCCAGCGCAACAAATGTTACAGCAGCAATGGTCGCCGTCTTGAATAGATTCTTCAGCTTAAGGCGTTTACAAATTCTCATGACATAGATATACCGGTTCCCTCTCGTGAATCCTTGCGCTCTCACCACCTCAGCGCTCTCAGCACGTCAGAAACTCTGAGAAGTCAAAAAAAGCCCGCCTCTCTGAGGCGGGCTTTGCAAATCGCAAAAGGCTAAAAGTCCTTAGACAAAGCTGAGCTTGGGAATTTTCTTCCAGTCAGCGCAAGGCCCGTTGAAGGTACCTTTCTTCGCCTTTTCGATCAGGAAGTTAGACATGTGGTCTACGGCCCAACCGAAGCGTGCATCCTTGAGTGACTTGTAGTCCATGTCACAAACGTAGTTCGTGATATCGATCGCGTAAACAGTGTCACCCTTGACGGCAAACTCCAGGGCATTCATGTCGTAACCCAAGACTTGGCAGAACTTGAGGCTGTATTCAGCCGCTCGCTTAGCGTGGTCAGGATTCAAAACACTAAGGTCCTGTACGTACTCACCCATTCCCATTGGACGTGGAATGTAGCGGATGGGACGAGTGTGCTTGCGGCCCACGGTCAAACAGCGAATATAATCGTCCCACTCGATGAACTCTTGCAACATCATGGTGAGTTGCCCAGAGGCCTGATAGGTTTCGATGGCGTGTTCGATAGACTCTATCTTCGTGACATTCTTCCATCCACCGCCAAAGGCAGGCTTCATGATACAAGGAAGACCAACTTCCTCGAGTCGCAACTTCCAGTCGATAGGCCAGAGGTTACGCAAAGATTGCGTGTTGATATCGTCGATATACTCTTTGTTCGGTAAAACAACCGTTTTGGGAACTGGGATTCCCATCTTGGCTGCCAAACTGTAGCCGAAAAACTTATCATCGACATTCATCCAGAACGGGTTGTTCACAACGTAAGTGCCCTGCATGGCCGCTTGCTTGAGATAAACTTGATAATAAGGGACTTCGTGGGAAATCCTGTCCATGATAGCAGCGTACGGACAAGGCTCACCCATAGAAGTGCCGCCCAGTTGAATGAATTCAGCCTGACAGCCCTTCTTCTTTCCATTAATGGCCGCAACGACGGCCTCGGGGAACGATTCTTCTCGACCCCGCATAACTCCGATTCTCAACATAATAACCTCCGGGGATAAAAATCTTATAGGTTATCTTTTCTGAAACCAGGCAATCCTAAACCCCATTCTCGTCGATCCGCTCCTGAATATATTGAGAAAGCTGGTCGAGAGCGTCCTCATCCAATCCCTTGCCAGGAATCAGACTCTCTCTCGGTACGTTCACAATCAAGCCGACATCCTGATCGGGGTGATGAGTCCCTTCCCGTCGAGATCGCAAAGCCTCAGCAAGGCGAGAAATGGCCCTAGAGCGCGAATCTTCGTCGAGGTCCTGAGAGCGTGGGTCTCTAGAGAGCCAGAGTTCAGCGAGACTTAAAAAATCGGGTTGTTCTTCCATAGCGACTTGTTAACGCGAAAAAGGCCAACTCCTGGGCGAATCGGCACACGTCGTAGACTTTTTTGTCAGAGGGGGTTTTAGCCTAGGAAGCCCTGGATGCTGGCACCCATGTGGAAGTTGAGCCCACCTTGCTGCTGACATTGACCCTGTCCGAAGCTAGGACGATTCCCGTTGCAACAACACTGACCCTGGCCTTGACCGGTCATCTGTTGCATCATCTGTTGCATTTGACGCATCATTCGTCGCATTTGGCGACCACCACCGCGAGGACCACGAGGACCGTGGTGACCATGAGGGCCTTGAATTCCTTGATTTCCGAAGTTGAGATTTAAGTTGAGACCGCCCTGAGCAAACATAGTTAAGAGCACCTTTCGAGTTGTGTTATTAGATTCAGTATAAGCCACTCATGTTTCGAAGACGTTGTGGAATTGTTGCAAATTTGTGAAAATTGTAAAAACGAGATGTCCAAAAAAAACGTTTCCGTTAACATTTGGAGCCTCTGTTCAAGCTATTTCCAAGCAGCACGCCGCCGGCGAGCGATTCGTCGATCAGGGGGAAGGGCAGATCTAGGATTTCTCCACAGCCCAAACTTTACTCGCGATCTCGCGGCTCATCGGTATAGATTCTCCCCCGATGTCGACCAAGAGCGGCCCCTCAAAAGGGGCGACCTTGGTGATAGAGATCTCTTCCCCGGGGAAGACTTTCATCTCTTCGAGATAGCAGAGGACCTCCGATGACTCCTCGCTGACTCGCTCCACAATGACGGTAGTGCCTTCGGCAAACTCTGAGAGCCTCGGGGCTTCGGTGAGAACGATATTGCCCTGCTTATCGGGGATCGGATGTCCGTGGGGACAGGTCTTCGGATTCCCAAGAAACGTCTCCAGGGCATCCACCACTCGATCGCTCAAAACGTGCTCTAACCGGCACGACTGTTCGTGAGCGTGATCCCACGGAATGTTGAGGTGGTCGGTGAGGAGACGTTCTGCGAGCCGATGTTTCCGAATGACCTTCAGGGCTATCGAGCGCCCCTCAGGCAACAGCTTGAGTTGACGCCCTTTGCGCTCAACGAGACCCTTTTCGGCCAGCTTCTTGATCATTTCCGTGATAGAAGCCGTGCTCACTCCCAGCCAGTTGGCCAGTTGAGTGTTGCCAGCGGTCCCGTGTTGCTGGTTCAGCTTGTAGATTGTGAGTAGGTACATCTCTGTCGACTCAGACATACTAAGGCAGTTCCTGTTTGGGGGAATTTTCACCTGTCCCGAAAGGCCTCAACCTTGCGAGCCTCCACCGTTGCCTTGAATTCCCCCCGATAGGTTGGGGTTTAGCCGAGCGGACGCCTGGAGATCCTGGAATATACAAGCACAGAGCGAAACTGTTGAGTGGGACGCGCGTTTGTCTAGGAAGAAGTAGGCCGAACTCTCAACGTTTAAAGCCTGACAACTTTCGGAGGTTATGTGAAAAACTTGAAGATATGGCTTCTCGCCCTCGTTCTCCTGGGAACCATAAATCCCATCTCGGCAAAAGAGTCTACCGTCCAGATTGGAAGCGCGGTTCCCAACTTTCAACTCATCGACCAAACGGGGCAAGAGGTCTCCCTCTCTGAATTCCAGGGGAAGGGAGTTATCATTAGCTTCCTGTTTACACGCTGCCCCTACCCCGACAAATGCCCGATGATCGGCAAAAAGCTCAACGACCTCGCTGAGTTGAGCGACAAAATCGGTAAAGGGGATAAACTCCAGATCCTAGCCATCACCTTGGATCCTGCTCACGACAAGCCTGAAGTCCTCAAGGCCTACGCCCAAGGATTCGATAAAACACACGAAAACTGGAAATTTCTAACCGGGTCAGAAGACGCCATCGCCCGTGTTGCTGGCGCCTTCGGGGTACTCTACTGGGAAGAGAACGGCGTTATCGAACACAATATGCGAACAGCCTTTATCGACAAGAGCGGCAAGCTGCAGATCCTCAAGAGTGGAAGCGACTGGAAGGCCGGAGAATTTGCAGCAGAGATAAAACCTTACCTCAGATAGGCTCGATCCCAAGGTAATGCCCGACGCTCTCAGAAAGAGAGAGCTAGGAACCTCCGCACAACGGAGGGCTATTTGAGGCAGTTTGAAGGGGTTTTAATGAAGAGCGAACGGTGCGTAGCTTCGGACGATTATTCTCAATACTTGGCAGGCGGTGGTTGCCTTCTCTCAATTCCCGTCTTTATCGCCTTCGGTTTCAAGTATGCGTTGAAGTATGCCAAGGAGAAGGAACACGAATTCGCCCACCAGGTTGAGGAGGTCGAACTCGAAGGCGATGCAGCGGCCCAACTTGAGGCAGGTCTGTCGCCCAAGGAAGCCCTCGTGCGTCTGGTCAAAAAGCTCGAGCGTATAACAGCTCAATACTCGGCCACAGGGGCTCGCTTCAGCGCCCTGGAGTTCGAAAACGAGAAGAAGCGACTCGAGAGCGTACGACAGCGCCTCGCGCAAGCCGGGCCCGACCCTGAGTGTCAGGCGCTGCTAGAGAAAGCTCAAAGGTGTCTGCAACAATACTCGCCACAAAGTTGAGCAACCGGTTTTTCGTCCTTATTCTCGCCTTCGCTTGGTTGGGCCTCGGTGCTCCAGCGCTGAGCGAAAACGCCTATCGCGACTATCTCTCCAATGATGGGAGATTGCGCCTAAGAACCGACGAAGAGTTCAACAAGACCTACAACCCCCACACAATCTTGTCGCTCCAGAGCCCTGACGGCCTGATCGTTCTGGTCACCTCGCAAGAACGACGCCTCACCCTGACTCAGCTCTACGATGGATTGCCCTCCAGCTTTGGCGATGGATGCGAATGCGTGGGCCGAGTTCTTCTCGATCTCGATGGAGAGGAAGCCGCCTCGTTTCTCGTAAAGGGCATGTTCCCCCCCGAGGAAGAGTCCACCCACGACACGCTCTACGTTGTCGCCAATCACGAAAAGACTGAGTACACTTTCATGGTCCACTACCCCATCGACCTCGGTGATGATGGATTCGAATTAGCCGTGTCTCTGATCCAGAAATTTTCCTGGCAGCCAAAGCCAAAAAAAGACGACTAGAGCCAAACGTCTTTCCCACCTTCGCCCTTTGATATCGAGGCCCGATGTGATATAATTTCCACCTCGCGTCACAATCTTCACATTTCCGACGCTTGTCTAATTATACGGGGGTTACTATGACAAGAAGAAATGCACTACACACAAACTGCATACCAGTCACTGCTGTGTCGATCAACGAAGCTGTCCCAGAAGGACCAGGGGCCGTTCACGACGGAAAAACATCGACCGGAATAACTTCGGTCCAACGTGTCGACGATCTGCTCAGGGCGTTCAGCGACAACTCCTTCTCCTCAGAAGAAGAGACCCTTCCTTGGGAATCTTGGAACTACAATCGTCTTTCCACATTCTGAGCGACACAACTGTAAACAGAGCCCACCCCGTTGAGGTGGGCTTTTTTCGTTCCCCCAAACGCCTGTCAAAGGAATGAACTCACGGGCTTCCAAAGAGACCACGAGTGAGAGAGATTAAGAATTTAGAGCAAGCCCGAGCCTTCCTTCAGAGTCCCGATTTTGGTCCCGCCGCCTATCGCGACATCGACCTTCGGGGATTGAGCGAACTCATGGAAGGCAAGGATTTCGGTACCAGTCTCTTTTTGGGTTGCGAGCTCCCCCCTCCGATCCTGTGCCAAGCCGTAAACGATGGAGCCTTCCTCATTCGTCGTATCCACGATTTTACGTTCCCGGTTCACAGAGCCCGACTCTACACCCCGGAAGAACTTTTTTCTGGACTCGACCTCTCCGATCTCAGTTCTAGATATCGCACCTTCGACCACATCGTCTTCGACGAGTACGAAAAAGCCGGGCGAGACAATTCGGAATCGATAAGGGTCACGCTGGCTCGAAGGCTCCACGACCACAGCATCACCGAAGCCCTCAGCACCTTGCTCGTCGGACGCAAAGTCATCGCCATCATGGGAGGCCACGGGCGAGAGCGAGGCAGCGAGGTCTATCAAAACGTGGCCCGAGTTTCACGTCGCCTCACTCAGGAGGGGTTCTTCCTTGTTAGCGGCGGGGGTCCCGGAGCCATGGAAGCGACTCACGTTGGCGCCTTCTTCGCGACCCGGTCTGAGGCCGAGATGATCAAAGCGATCGAATCGATGGCGACCCGTCCTGAAGGGGCCCTACCCAACCGCGAGTATGACGACGAAGACTGGCTCCACAGAGCTTGGCTGATGAAGACTCGCTACCCGATTCCCGAGGGAGATGAAGAAGCGTGTCGGAGCATCGGAATACCGACTTGGGCCTACGGCCACGAACCGCCCGCGGCTTTCGCCACCCACATCGCCAAGTACTTTGCCAACAGCGTACGAGAAGACGGCCTCTTGATGATCGCAAACCACGGGGTTATCTTCGCCCCAGGAAGCGCTGGCACGATTCAAGAGATCTTTCAGGACGCGTGCCAGAACCACTACTTCGTAGCCAATGGTCAGTGCTCTCCCATGATCCTCTTTGGTGAGGAGTACTGGAGCAAACAAAAACCTGTCTGGCCTCTCCTCGAAAAACTAGCCCGAGACCAGATGTATGGGGAGATCCTCTCGGTCACCGACGATATCGACACCATTTTGCGAAAAATGCTCTGTTACAGACCGGACCTCTATCGCAAATAGAAGACCGCGCCTGGCCAAGGGACAGCTCTATCCGAGACTTCCTGCCTCCTCCGTGAGCACCTGACCGCTCTGCGGATCGTAGTAGCAGACCCCGCGGAAGGTCGAGTCCAGATATTCCCCGTTGACAACCATCAGAAAAAACCTCAGAACGTAGTTGGGATAGCGTGCGAATCTTGCGACATCGTCCTCCAGCCCCAACATTCCGTGCTCAAAGAGATCGTCGAGACTCTGCGCGGGGCCCTCTGACTTTTCATAATACAAGCGCACGAGTTCGCCATCACTGTTCAATCGAATCTCGCTCAATCTGTCGTGGGGACGGCTGAGCAACCGAGAGACAAAATGCTTGGTGCCATCGGGAGTGAAGAAACAGTGGGTCTCCATCTTTTCCTGCTGAGAAAACCCCGGTTCGGCATCGAGAATCTTCTGCTTAGAGACCTGGTAGATTCGTACGTATTCCGCCCCAAGGTGTGGGTCATCCCAGGGCTCCAGCGTCTCTGTGACCTCACAAAGCTCCAATAAGTGTCTTTGAAAACTAGGCCAAGCTCTCAAAAACTGGCGCCGCTCGGCGAGGTCTCCACTCATCTCAAAGCCATCAGCCACTTCCGGAGCCGTGCTCTTGGACCTGGGCTTTTTGGGGGACGAATCCCCATCTTTCTTCCTCAGATCAATATGAAAAGAAAACCGACGCACCCCTCACGAATTCTCGAAAAACACAGCCTGGCCTCCAAATTGACGCTCGAGAAGCAGCCCAATCACCCGTTCGGGTCATATACTCGGCATTCCGAGACTGATAGCCTAA
>CAZVVF010000047.1:0-11491 GCA_964630575.1 uncultured Burkholderiales bacterium
GGTGGAGACCGCTTGAGTCAGGATTGTGTGAAGAGACTCAGCTATACGTCGAAGAGATCCGTGAACAAGCAACGGAATCGCTTGAGGCTCTGTTTGGTGACGAGTTGGCTGGCCTCGAACCCGTCTCTCATCGAGGATTGTGCCTGGGAAAAGTTTATGAAGGTGATCCTGGAAGGGCTCGACGAGGTGGCTAAGCTGGTTCCCGCCGAGAGCTTTGTCAGCGACCCCGAACGCCGTGAGGAGCTGTCTCGCTTGCTGCTGGCGGGTCTCGACCTGCGACCTCTAGGCGAATCTTCGAATCAAGCGGAAAATCGCCTGGATGCTCTCTCTACGGTCAAGCGAGAAGCGGTCGTTGCTGCCGCCAAGCAAGCCGAGCTTCGGGCTCGCAAGTTGCGGGAAGAGATCGCTGCGAAGGAGAGGGCCCGACGAGCGGCCGCACCCTATTCTTATGAGTGACCTTTCTTTCGATAGCGCGGCGCGATCACACCTGGAGAGTCTTCGGGAGCATCCCTTTGCTCCCGCCTTCAATTTTGCGAGCTCGGATCTGTTGAACAGGGAGTCTCTGCTGGATGTGAAGCGCTTTGCCCAGGAGACTGCTGGGTTGCCCTTTTGGTCGCCCGGTGGATTGCCCGAATGGCTCCCCCAGTTTTTGCAGAGAGTTTTTCGCGAAGTCCCTCACTACCGGGAGTTTGGAGGGGTTCCTTCGGATTTCCAGGCCATCCCCACGGTGAGCCGATCAGAGTTGTCCCACACCGTCGAACGTCTCATTCCAGACGACTTTCCGCTCTCTGAGGTGACCGTTTATACCACCTCGGGAACGACTGGGACCTCCCTTGCCATTCCCACTGACGCTGCAGTGAGTTCGAAGACCTTGGTTCTAATAGAAATGCTGCTCCGCCGTCACCATTGTCGCTTGCCGCGGGGGAGTGGGAAGGTGGCTCTCGCGGTTGTCTTTTGTCAACAGCAAACCTTGACCTATCCGAGTCTGTCCCACTATCTCGATGGAGCGGCCGCTGTGAAGGTCAACCTCCACCCGAGCCAATGGAAGAATGAGAAAGACGCCGGCGAGTACCTCCTCGATCTTCAGCCAGCGGTTTTAACGGGTTGTCCCCACTCCTTTAAGGTTCTAGCGGACCTGGCGCCGGGTCTTCGCCCCCTGGCTCTGTTCAGCTCCGCCGAAGCCCTCATGGATGGGCTGCGCCGCGAACTCGAGGAGGTCTTTCAGTGCCCGGTCATCGACGTCTCCTCTCTCACGGAGGCGAAATTTATCGCAGCGGACTCGGGTTCTGGTGGACACGATCTCATCGCCCCAGATCTGTACTTGGAGATTCTCGATGAAGATGGGCGTTGTGTGCCCCTCGGTGAACGGGGGGAGATAACCATTACTGGCGGGCGGAATCGCTGTCTTCCCTTGGTTCGCTACCGAACGGGTGACTTTGGAGCCCTGGCCTTTCGGGGTCGCCAGCCCTATCTTTTGGGTCTCCAAGGGAGAGCTCCCGTGGAGTTGGTGGACGGCGATGGTGAGCCCATGTCGAGCCTCGATGTGACCCACGCTCTGAAGGATTTTCCGCTCTCTGGTTTTAGTTTTGCTCAGTCGAAGTCCGGGGACTTTGTGCTGGAGTACCTCGGTGAGTGCGACGAGAACAAAGTCCAGAACCGTTTGCGGGAGGTGACCGGCCTGAGCGGTCGCTTGCGCAAAAAGGACTCCTGGAGCGGAAAACTACAGCAGTTTAAGAATCTTTGACCTCGTTCGGCTTCTTGATCGGAACAGGACGGCCATCGTCGTCGATCGCCACGAAGGTCAACTCGGCCTCGGTGACTTTGACCTCCTCGTCTCGGCCCGAAAAGAGCCGTGTGGCGTAGACTTCGACCGCGGTTGTGATGGAGGTTCGGCCAACGCGCTTGATGGAGCCGAAAAAGCTGACCACATCGCCCACGTGAACCGGTTCGTGGAACACCACCTCCTTGATGGCTACCGTGACCAGCTTCTGCTTGACGTGGTAGGCCGCCTGAATAGCACCGGCTTGGTCGATATAGCTGAGGAGAACACCACCAAAGATGGTTCCCTGGGCGTTGGTGTCACGCGGCATCATGGTCACTCTGATGACCGGTTGAGGATTCTTGAGCATAGAGCCAGGCTGTTCCACGAGGAGATTGAAAATCCCCAGTTTTACGGAGTCAAGGGCAAGATATTTTGCGGACTGTCGTGTTTGGCGCGATTGACGTTGGGGTGCACGGCTACCGGAGGGAGGAATTGGGGAGGGCTCAAGTCTCGGTGGGAGACTTCACCTTTGAGCCAACTGAGGATCTCTTCTTCGCTAAGGGTGACCGGGCAGCGGTCGTGCAGCTTCTCCACCGGGGTTCCGGCCGAGCATCGGGTGAGGATGCAAAAGGTGGAAAGGGAACCTCCATCGGGGCCAGACCAGTCGGATGCCAAGCCTGCTAACCAGAGCAGCGGTCCGGAGCCGGCGGCCATATAGTACGGCTTGCGCGTCTTGGGGCCGACCTTTTCCCATTCGTAGAATCCCGAGGCCGGGACGGCGCAGCGGTGACGAGCGTAGGCGGTTCTGAAGCTCGGCTTGCTAGCGGCGGTTTCGGAACGCGCGTTGAAGAGGGGGCGTTTGGGCGGCTCTTTGGACCAGTGGGGAATGAGTCCCCACAGAGCGAGTTTGAGTCGCTCGTCCGAATCCAGAATCGGGGCCTGGCTTCCGGGGGCGATGTTGTAACTCTCCCAGGGCAGCTCTATCTCTAGCTGGGCCGAGTCTTCGGTAAAGGGTAGACCCTCCAACTTGCCAGCCAGAGCTAGAGCGTAGCGACCGCACATATCAAAGAGGGCCTTACTCTAGGCTCGTCTCCACTTTTTCCAGGATGAGTTCGACTCCCTGATCCGGGATCTCGATCTTGATGATCTGGGAGCGATCGTTGAGCCAGAACTCGATTCCCGTGTCGGTGATGAGGTGAGTGGCCTGCTGCAACTGCGAGGTGGAGGTCGATGGCATGGCCTGCAGAGGGTCCGCGGTGATGCTTCGCGCGGGCTCCTCGGGAGTCTCGGCCGCATCGGACTCGGCACTCTTCTCTGCCTCGTCAGGGGCGTCCTGGGCCTTGGAGTCCGTCTCGGTTTGGGAGTCAGGAGCCGCATCGGCATCTTCGGGCGAGGTCTCTCCCTCGGCTTCAGAGGCGTTCTCGTCGTCTTTGGGGGACTTCTCCTCTTCTCTCTTGTCTCCACGGAGTGAGGGAGTCAACGAGACCTCTTCCACCTCTCCTACCTCCAGGAGCATCTCCTTTTGGGATTTCGCTCCGGGAACGAAGGTGTGGAGAGGGAATTCCTTTTCGGCGTCAGGAGTCAAGGGGACTTGTCCTGCCATGAGTGCCCAGTGGGTCAGCAGGGAAGGATCCGTAAAGTAGGTTCCCATGGCAAACGGATATTCCCGACCAGGTGATTTTTCGAAGTCGGGCTGGCCTTCTTTGCCGGCCTGAATGAGCACCGTGTCTTCAGCGAAGCTGTAGGTCGTGGCGTCAGACTTGACGGGATTGGTGTGCTCCAAGACGATTCGGCGGGGGAGGGCTTGGGGGGTGAGGAGTTGATCGGCGGTTGTCACCGCGCGACCGGCCTCGGTCTGAATGTCGCTCTTGGCTCGGAAGTGGTAGACCTCTTGGCCGTCCACCACTTCGATATCTCCCACGGCCGCGACTTCTGTTCCGACTCGCTTGCCGTCGCGGTAGACCCCGTAGGTTCTCTTCTCTCCAATGCTCCATTGCAGTTCACGGGCGATAAAAGGAACCCGCTTGGTTGCGCGAGGAGCGTAGTTGGTCACGCGGATACCGATGTTTTGCACATCTCCGCTATCGAGAAGCGCGATGTGGGCTGCGCCAACTCGGCCCGCCTCACCGGTGCTAGGGTCGAACGGGGTCCAACCGATGTCTTTGCCCAACCAGATCTCGACCCAGTGGTGCGGGACCCAGTCGCCGTCTCTAAAGGCTATACCGGAGATCTTTCGTGCGGGAAGTCCGATGGCGCGGCTCATGGCCACTAGGAGCAGGGCCTTGCTCTCGGAGTTTCCGACTCCAGTCTCCAGAGCGAATCGTGCCGAAGGCAGTGAGATCCCCTCGTCGAGGTCGAAAACGTAACCGTTGAGGCGTTTGGACGCTTCGAAGGTCGTGCGGCTCTTCCAGGCGATCTCGCGCGCTTTGGTGGCCAGCGGTGGAAATTCCATTTCCACTCCGGGACCAGCCTCGAGTTTGTCCTGGAACTCCTCGGGGATTTCGTCGTCGAGTGGATAGGTTGTGTCGAAGGGAACCTCACGAGGCACGGAGCGGACGAAGACTCGTCCTTTCATAACGCCTTCGACCAACTCTCCGGTGAAGTACTGGCGGTAGCCAGCGATGCGGTGGTCAGCGAGTTGCCCGCCGCGAAGATCGATCTCGACGTCGGCCTCGAGCGCGGTCAGCTGCTGGGGGTCCGGGAAGACGACGTTGGACTCCACGATCCGGGAGCCGGTGAGGTCAACGCCGGGAATCTTGGCTAACCCTTGCTCGACAGTGGAGTCGGTCTTGAGCATTTTGAGGCCGCTACCGATCTCTACGACCTCTAGCAGTTCAAAGGAGTCTGCCGCGACTCGGACGTTGGCCAACATCACTCCGTTGAGGTCGGTGATGTAGTAGACCTTGGTCTTGAGCTCTCGGCCCTGCAGGTTGTACATCTCCTCTTTGGGAGCGTAGACGATGACCTCTCCCTGACCCCTGAGGATGGGGTCGTAGGCTGCCACGCGTCCGCCGTTGACGGCGCTTCGAACCATGATCCAGTAGTGCTCGGGAAAGGTATCGATGTGACCCCAAAGGTTGTTGAAGACGAGCTGTGGGGCAAGACCTTCGAAGTTGTGGAAGTGCACAGCGCGGTTGTCGCCTGTGGTGTTGGTTTGGGCGACCATGGTCTCGGAGTAGACGCATTCCACTTCGAACGAGTTCTCGCCGGTGGATTGCACGCACTTGTAGTAGTCGGGGCGAAGAGTGGCGCGATCGAGCATGAGGCGAGATTGAAATTTTGAGGGTAGGATCGTCTCAAAGCCCAGGCGTAGCTCGCCTTCTGAACTCAAGATCACAGCGTCGGTATCCCCGAGTTTCATTTGGCCAGTGACTCGAAACTTGCTCCAGCCTACCGGCTCTCCATCGTAAAAGAGCTTGAAATAGCGCGTGCCAGTGGCCTGAATGTCGGCTTTGACCTTGAGCGGTCCCTGCGGTTCCGGTCTCGGTGGAGGCGGTGCGGGAATGTTCGGACGCTCTTGGCTCGCCGGCGGGTCTTCAGAGTTTCTTGGCAGATCCGGAAGATTGAGCGGAGGCAGCTCCGAGGGGGGGACAGGCTTTCGCACTTCCACCTCGGGCTGTTCTTGCTGCCCTAAGGCTGGCTCTGAGAGGAGCGAGCAACCCAAAATGATGGGCAGTGCTAGCCCGGTGGCTACGGCTCTTCGAGAGGTTCGCTTGCTGTGTTTCTTCATACTACCCTTTGACCCAACCTCGAAGTGTTTGTTCTGGTTGATGACTTCTCATAAGCGACTCCCCGATCAAGAAGGCGTCGACGACCCCGTCAAACCTCATGAGGTCACTCCTGGTTGCGAAGCCGCTTTCGGAAACACGGCAGATTTCCTTCGGCAGCGACGATACCAATTCGGCGGTGGTGTCCAAGGTCACCTCGAATGTTTGCAGATTTCGGTTGTTGATACCCACCGCATCGGGGGCTGTGTTGAGGTGCAAAAAGCGTTGCAATTCTTCGCTATCATGGATCTCGAGCAGCACTTCAAGCCCGCAGGAATGGGCTTTTTCGATCATCTGCTCGAGTTGTGAGTCGGTCAGGATCGCGGCGATCAAGAGTATCGCGTCGGCGCCGAAGCACTTGGCCTGGGGGATCTCCCAAGACTCGGTGAGGAAGTCCTTGCGCAGAATCGGCAGGCGAGTCCCCTGGCGCGCTTGTTGGAGATCTTCGAGGGTCCCTAGAAAGAAGCGCTCATTGGTCAGCACCGAGACGGCTCGGGCGCCTCCGCGCTCATAGTGCCCCACCTGTTCGGATACGCTGGATTTGAAATCGAAGGAGCCTTTGCTCGGCGAGGCTCGCTTCATCTCGGCGATGATGCTGGGTTCGGAGTCGGCAGAGGCCTTTAGGCTCCCCACGAAACTCCGCTGATCCGACTTCGTCTCCGAAAGTCGTTGCTCCCAGTCTCTCTTGCGATCGGCCAAGAAGCGGGAGTCCTGGTTCTTGCTTTCAACAATTTTGTCGAGGTACATCGCTGCAGCGTTCGAACTGCGGCGGTTATTCCCTCGATAAGAGGGGGGATGGGCTGCTCAAGCCCATTCTAGCAGGTTTGTACTGGCAAGAGGCCAAGTAACTTCTCTTATGAGCCTTTCGCCCACAAGTTTCCTCGGACTGGAGCTGAATGAGCGCCTTCGAGTCATGGAGCTCATTGAGGAGCGTCCCTTTTCTTACCTCTTTCACGGTGAGGTTTTGGCGCTCAAACGAGTGGTCGGTAATTGCACTGTTACCATCTACAAACCGGCGGAGAGGACCGACCCTGACGATATCGTCAGCGCCCTGCGAGCGGCCTCTCGTGACCTGAACCATCGCTTTGTCTTCGCGGCTCAGCAAGTGGGAGTGATTCGGTCCGGAGATTTTTCGGGGATCGTGTTCGCCACGGGAGAGCCGGTCACCACGACCCTTTCCTTGGACATCAAGGCGGGTCAGTACCTCGGCGTGGAAGAGGCCGAGGCTGTGGTTTGCCAGGTTTGTCGCGGATTGCTGTCCCTTCAGAGTATGGAGGAGGTGCACGGACGAATTCGGCCTTACAACATCGTGAAGACTCACGATGGTTGGAAGATTTCCGGTCTCGATCTGGCCAGCCTCGAAGAGCGTTTGGTCCGTTTTTGCAGACTGCCGGAAGAGCCGGTGTACCTTCCCCCTGAAAACTATCGGGCTGGCCTCTTCGGCCAAGCGGTGGACACCTGGGCTCTGGGCATTTGCCTTCACCTGGGAATGTGCGGACGACTGCCCTACGCTGGCACGGGGGCTGAACTGCTGGACCAGGTTCTCAAGAACCCACCCCAAGTGGAGCGCTTGCCGGGACGAGCCGGTACCGTGGTTCGGGCTCTGTTGGTGCAAGAAGCCGAACAGCGGTGGGGTCTCCAGCAGTCGATCGACCACATCGAGCGTCCTCGGGGAAACGATTTCGGTCAGGCCGAAAGCCAGGACGGTTCCGCTACAACCAGGTCTCTGGGACAGTCTTCGGGAGCGGAACTCGACACGGCCGGTGCCGAAGCCAAGTCCAAGCGCGTTGTGGACAACAGGCCGCTGTACTTGCGCCCCATGTTTTTTGCCGCCTGTTTCGTTTGCTTTATCGCTCTGACAGTGGTTGGCTGGAAGACGGCACGACTGCCCGACGTGGCCAAGGAAAATAAGCCTCCCGAGCCGCTCTATTCTATCGACTTTTCACAGACGCAGGTGGACCCCGACGGCCGCCTCATCAGCAGGCACCCCCAGCAGGCGGTCGCTTATTCAGAGCCCTTGGGCGCCGACAATCGGATAGAGATGGTCCAGATCAATCCGGGTGTATTCGAAATGGGGAGTGTCCCCAATGAGCCCTACTTCGATTCGGTAGAGGGTCCCCGGCATCAGGTTCAGGTGGGTGGTTTCTTTCTGTCTCGGTTCGAGATTACTCAGCAGCAGTGGGAGGCCGTGGCCTCATTGCCCAAGATCTCGGTGGACCTGCCGGTTCGGCCTTCGTCTTTTCCCGGCCCAGATCGACCGGTCGAGAGCATCACTTGGGTACAAGCCAAGGAGTTTTGTGCTCGGCTGAGCGCCAAGACGGGTCGTTTGTATCGTCTACCGACCGAAGCGGAATGGGAGTTCGCCTGTCGGGCTGGTACGGATACGCCGTTCTGTTTCGGCGAGACGATCAACAGCGCGCTCGCCAACTATCAGGCAACCAAGTCTTTCGCCCACGAAGGCAAGGGGCAGTACAGGCGTGAGACGATACCGGTGGGAAGCCTGGGGGCGGCCAACTATTTTGGCTTGCTCGACGTTCACGGCAATGTGGCCGAGTGGTGTGAGGACCGATTCGGTGAGTATCCAGATTCTTTCATCGTTGACCCCACCGGGGCCAAGTCCGGAAACGATAGAGTCGTTCGCGGTGGAGGCTGGCGCAGCTACCCTTGGCAGTGTCGTTCCGCTTCTCGTGTCGGCTTCCACAAGGACTATCGTCGCAACGATATCGGCTTTCGAATCGTTTTGCCCAGGGTGGTCATGGTTCCAGCCCAAGATTCTTAATTGACGATTTCATCCAGGCTCTAGAGCCTGGGGCGGAGACAAAATAAAAGAGGAAGGCTCTCAGAGCCTTCCTCTTTTGGCGGAGTGGGTGGGATTCGAACCCACGCGGGAGTTGCCCCCCACACGCTTAGCAGGCGCGCGCCTTAAGCCGCTCGGCCACCACTCCTAGCGTTGGCTATGATACACACTTGTGTGTGCGCTGTCTACCCCTAGATCGGAGTTGATAGGATCAAAATTTCCTCGACATCCCTGTGGAAGGAGTCAGACCGTGTCTCACCGTAGGCCGGTGGCATAGTTTTCGAAAGGGAGACTCACAACCACTATGGCCAAAGTTTTTATCAGCGACGCAATTACCGAAGACGCGCTCTCGGAGCTCAAGCAAGAGCTTGAAGTTCACGTGGAGACCGGGCTATCGGAAGAGGAGTTGTGCCAAAAGATCAAAGGGTATGACGCTCTCATGGTACGCTCGGCTACGACCGTGACGAAGGCGGTCATCGATGCCGCCGACCAGCTCAAGGTGATCGGCCGGGCCGGCGTTGGCGTGGACAACATCGACGTGAAGGCCGCTACGGCGCGGGGTATCATGGTGATCAACTCTCCCCAGGGGAACACCATCAGCGCCGCGGAGCATACCTTCGCCTTGATCCTCTCAGCAGCCAGGCGTATTCCGCAGGCCGCCGCCACCATGCGAGAGGGAAAATGGGACCGAAAGAAGTTCACCGGCAACGAACTCTACAACAAGACCCTCGGGATCGTGGGATTCGGCCGAATTGGGCGCGAGGTTGCGGCTCGGGCGGCGAGCTTTCAGATGAAGGTGCTGGCCTACGACCCCTTCGTCTCCGACGAGTCCATTCGCAGCAGCGGAGCCGAACCGAGGGAACTCGATGACCTGTTGCCGGATGCCGACTTTGTGACCCTTCACGTACCCAAGGTGAAGGAGACCATCGGGCTTTTTGACCGAGAGCGTTTGCTGCGAATGAAGAAGGGCTCCTTCTTGGTGAACTGTGCGCGCGGTGGCATCGTGGATGAGAAGGCCATAGAGGAGGTGCTGAAGACCCATCTGGGTGGCGCCGCTTTCGACGTTTACGAGGTCGAGCCGCTACCAGCGGACTCCCCCTTGCGAAAAATTGATAACCTTCTGACCACGCCGCACCTGGCAGCCTCTACCGAGGAGGCCCAGCTCAGAGTCGCTGTAGACGTTGCAGAGCAGATTCGCGACGTTCTCGATGGCAAGTCCCCTCGCTCGGCTGTCAACCTTTCCTATGTACCACCAAAGGTCTTGAGAGAGTTGAAGCCCTATGTTCTGCTGTGCGAGAAAATGGGTTGTTTGCTGTATTCGCTCTTGGGCGGGAAGGTCAACGCCATTGAGGCCAGGTACCGTGGTAAGTTAGCCGATTTTGACCTAGGACTACTCACCAAGGCGGCCGTCAAGGGTATCTTGGCTTGCGGCACACCGGAGACGGTGAACCTCGTGAACGCCCAGATGGTGGCCCAAGAACGCGGGGTGGAGGTTCGAGAGACCAAATCGGCGAGTTCGAGCGTTTACTCCAGCGTGGTGGAACTGAAGCTGGAAACCGACAAGGGAACGATCACCGCCACTGGGGCGATCTTCGAGGACGACCAGCCCAGGGTGGTCGCCCTGGACTCGCTGAGTCTTTCGGTCATCCTCTCGGGTCACAAGTTGGTGACCTGGCAGACCGACAAGCCTGGTGTTGTGGGCGAAGTCGGTAGTTTGCTGGGTCAGGAGGGCGTGAACATTGCCGAGATGCAAGTGGGCCGAGCCGAACCGAGGACCAACGCCATCATGGTGATGACCATCGATGACGTTCCCAGCGCCTCAGCCTTGGAGCGCGTGAACGGTCTCGCGGGAATCGAAAAGGCCAGATTCGTCACTCTTTGAGACCCAGATGAGACTGGTTCGCAACTTTCACGTTTGAAAAAACGTGAGCAGTGGAAGAGGAAAGATCGCTGCCGTCTCAGAACGGCGGAGGCCACAGAGAGGGACTTTGATATGAGTAACGCACAAGCCCAACTAAATTTAAAACGAATCGGCGAGGAGATCGACATTCTCCTGACCGAAATCTATGGAGAATACGTAGCCCAGGGATCCCCCACCAAACTTGGTGGGCTACGCTTTCTCGACGTACCGAGCGCAAAGACCTTTGCTTTTGAGAAATGCCGAGTTTACGAAGACGGCAATCTGCTCGTTATTTCAGCTCCCGCTGTAGGCGAGGAGAAGGTTCTGACGAAGCAGATTAAAGCCGGACCAGCCAAGAAGAGTATCAGTGAAATCTCCGTACGCCGCAGTTCCGATGCGGGTAAAGGCAACAAGATTTTTGTTGAGGTTTCCTATAAGCTTCCTACCGTCGAGTGGTTGTCTGATGAGGACATTCGTAAGGTGGCTGAGAGAGAGGGTTGCAACGGAAACGATGCCATTATCCTCATTCTCAAGAACCAGGTGCTTCCCATCGCTCGCGAAGTGATGGCCCATTTTATTTCGGTCATTCGCGAAAACACCAAAGACGCAGCAATTTTCTAGACGAAATTTGCTTCACGAAAAGAGCGTTGAGCCACTGGCTCGGCGCTCTTTTTGTCTTTGTGTGGCAAGGGCGCAAAGCTCGCAAAGAGCACTAGTGGGCGGGCGTTGAGGAGAGGCTCTGGCTCTCTTCGAGCATGACGGGAGCCAGATCTTTTTGCAGTTTCTTGCGAGCGCGGTTGAGGCGGGAGCGGACCGTGCCTATGGGCACGTCGAGCACCTCGGAGATCTCCTGGTAAGACATTCCTTCGCCATCGAAAAGAACTAGAGGTTCTCGGAAGTCGTCGGGCAGACGCGAGATCGCTTCCTGAATCTGCTCGCCCCAGTCCTTCATCTCAAAGATGGAGGCGGGATCGTTCTTGACCGCGTCGGGGCCACCGTCCTTGAGTTGACTGTAGAGGTACCATTCTTCGGTGTCGTCGAGCGAGGTCTGATCGGGGGCTCTCTTGCTGCTGTCCACGCGATTGAGGAAGAGGTTCTTCATGATCCGGAAGAGCCAGGCTCGGCAGTTGGTTCCAGACTGGTAGTTCTTCCAGAAGCGGAAGGCTCGCAGGAAGGTGTCCTGGAGCAGATCTTCTGCGTCCTTTTCGTTGCGCGTCAGACGAAGCGCATAGCGATACAGCGCGTCGAGATGCGGCAAAGCCTCT
>CAZVVF010000048.1:0-11435 GCA_964630575.1 uncultured Burkholderiales bacterium
GAAAGAACAACGAAGCCTCCAGATCTATACTTTTGATGCTTTCGAACACCGCTTGTTCGAGGAGATGATCTTCACCCATCTTCAGTCCGGCGAGTATGCTCGCCAGGCCATGCAGCTGATGCTCTATTTCCAGAGCGAGAAAGTGGCCGAGTCTAGGGTGCATCCTGTGCAAGAGGTGTCCCACCCGGTGGTTCCCCTACAGAGTCTGGTGCAAGAGGTCATGGCGCTCCCTGAACCGGTGGCCTTCCAACTGCAGTCGGCGCTGAAACACTTCCTGGGTGAGGGAGCGGGATATCCGGTGAACGAGCGGTTCCACTACCGATTTAATGCCGCTCTTCGCGCCGGGCCGGTGTTGAAGATCTGGGAGTCCGGGTCTCCACGTGGTAAAGCCAGTATCCAAAGAGAGTTAATACGTCGGTTGAAGGGTGGAGGTGAGCTTCTCGAGGCTTTGAGAGAGAGCGTGAGGGAGCACCTTTTCGCCTGGCCTCGCAAATTCGTGTTCCCCCGCTTTCGTCCGTTTAAGGAACCCAGTCTATCCCGGCTCTCTTTTGTGATTCGCTACGAGTCATTGCAACGCGCCCTCGAGGTGCGGGAAGCACGAGCCAAGCCATATCTGGAAAGGTTGCATACTGGCACCACCATCTCCCTACGTAAAGAGGACGGGAACGAGTGGACAGTGCTATCAGAGCTGGACGCCAGTCAGTTTGACGACCACGGTGGATTTTGCTCCTATTTGCTCTCCACCACATGTTCCGAGGGCACCCGCAGCCAGATGGCGTTCGACGACTATCGCTATCGCTATCGGTTCTGTGTGAAGTCTGAATATGTCTGGCTTGTAGGTGTGAAAGACATCCAGGTCCGTGGCAATACTGGGAAGATCGCTTCGATGGCCTTGAAAGGCGACAGAGACCTCTTAGAGCGCCCGCGAGGAGAGCGATTTCACCTTCATCCGCGATTCACCGACTTTACCAGCGACCGGCAGCTGAACGCTCTCGAACGCTGGGACGAAACCCCGGACTCCCTGCTGGTTCAGCTGCTCGCAAATCCGCAGATGCTTGGACCCGTGGAGGAAGCCGAGCCCCTCCATCCTCCCCAGGGTCTCACCCCCAGCCAGACGGAGGCATTCCATCAGCTGTGGACGCAACACCTGACATTAGTTTTGGGCCCCCCTGGCACCGGCAAGACTCACTTCATTGCCACTGCCGTGGACCACATACTCCGCAACCGCAAGTCGTTCAAGGTGGCCGTCACGGCCTTCACTCACGCAGCTGTGGAGAACGTATTGCGAAAACTGATGTCGTTGTCACCTGATTGCATGGTCAAAAAGCTAGGGAGCGTGAAAAACGAAGGTTCAGGACTGCTTTCACAACCACTAGAGGGCCTCACGTCTGTCCCAGACAGATTCGTCCTGGGAGCCACCGTATACTCATTTGAAAAGGCTCTAAAAAAGTCGTTGCCCCAGGTAGACCTTCTCATCGTAGATGAGGGGTCCCAGATGAAGTGGGGGGAGCTATCACTAGCGCTGGGGGTACTCAAAAAGGGCGGACGCCTCCTCTTTGCTGGAGATGATCTACAACTCCCTCCCATTCTGACCGGCGATTATCCGCAGGAAAATCCTGCTGAGCCGGGCTTGGAAGATTCTGTTTTTGCTTATCTACGGGCCAGAGACGACAACGCCCGGCCCTACACCCGTCAACTCACCGAAAGCTGGCGGATGAACAAAGTACTCAGCCGTTTCTCGGCTGACACCCTGTACGGCCCACGATACGGCCCCGCCGACCAACGGATAGCTTCGCAAAAACTCCAACTTCAACCCGGCGAGCATCCTCTCAACCCTCTGCTCGACCCCAACTATTCGCTGGTGCTCGTCATCTTAGAAGACGTCTCGGCCAGCCAGGAGAACATCGCGGAGGCCGAATTGGTGGCGCAGCTCTGTTGCGAGTTGAGAGAGCGAATGCTGGACATCCCCGATGATCGCGCTTTTTGGAAGGAAAAAGTCTTTGTGGTGAGCCCTCACCACCTGCAGATACGAGCCATTCTGGCCAAACTCTCCGAACACAGAGAGTGGTCATCACCCCCCTTTGTGGACACCGTCGACAAGATGCAAGGCCAAGAGGCCGAGTGTGTCCTGGTTAGCTATGGGGTGAGTGACCAAGAAACGGCCTTGCGGGAGGCTGAGTTCATCTACAGCCTCAATCGACTGAACGTTTCGGTCACCCGCGCTCGTTCCAAATGCATTGTGTTTCTTCCCAGACCCCTTTTGAACCCTACCTTCGACCTGCTCTCCTCAGACAAAGCTGCTAGTGGTCTGGGCCACATGATGGCTCTTCTCGACTACTGCAAAGAACACGGGCAATGTGTGAAAATGGAGGTCGGACAGAGTATGACGGTTTGGAGGGCCTGAGGGTCTCGAACAGAAGTCCGGAAGATGGATTCCATCTCAGCTGACCTTCCTCAGGAAACCCGCCCGGCCTATGAGCGCTACCTCAATATTCCCGTAGCCACTAGAGCCGTGCTCACCAACAAAGTCAACGATTATTTGGTCACCGTGCTAAACGCCTCAGGTGAAAACGAGTTTCTCGATTATCCGACTGCCCAACGAATCAGTCTGTCCCTGATCAAGCTGCTTGAGCTTTGCCCGGAAGAGCATTTGCCCCACGTGCAGGCAGCGGTACTCTATTTTGTCAACTCAGACGATGCTTCGCCAGACCTAGAGTCGATTCTCGGTTTCGACGACGATGCCGATGTTGTCAACGCGGTCTGTCGCTTTCTAGGCCGGCCCGACCTTGAGGTTGCCCTTTGAACGCCACAATGTTCGCCCCCGGCTCTCGAGTGGTGGTTAGGGACGAAGAGTGGATCGTCCGGTCAGTGCGAAAAACGGACACTGGCGGCTTGGCGGTCTCCGTAACGGGCTTATCCGAGCTCGTGCGCAACAAGCCCGCGATCTTTCTCACGGAATTGGATTCGCCCAAAGAACTAACCCCCGAATCCACGCAATTAGTCCATGACCCCAGCCCCCGGTATCGACGCTCTCGACTTTACCTGGAGAGCTTGCTGCGCAAAACACCACCCACCGACGCCAAGCTCTATATGGGGCACCGAGCGGCCATGAATCCCGCGCCCTACCAGTTGGTACCAGCTCACAAGGCACTGCAGCAGCCCAGACCCCGCATCCTCATCGCCGATGCGGTGGGTTTGGGAAAGACACTCGAAGTGGGAGTGTTGCTTTCCGAACTGATTCAAAGGGGGCGTGGTGACCGCATTTTGGTGGTGGCTCTGAAATCGATCCTTACCCAGTTCCAGGAAGAGATGTGGGCGCGGTTCACCATCCCACTGGTTCGGCTGGACTCGGTTGGCATCCAAAGGGTCCAAGCCAAGATCCCGTCCAACATGAATCCTTTTTACTACTTCGACCGAGTGATTATCTCCATCGACACGTTGAAGAAGGACGAGAAATATCGGCGCTACCTGGATGATTGTCATTGGGACGCTATCGTGGTGGACGAGTGTCAGCATGTGGCTGTGAGAGGGAAGCACGGGAAGAAGAGCCAGCGTGCTCGTCTGGCGACACTCCTTGCCCGCAATTGCGACTCCCTGATCCTAACCTCGGCGACTCCCCACGACGGTAGTCCCGAGAGTTTCGCTAGTCTCATGAATCTCTTGGAACCCACTGCGGTGGCCGACGAGTCGAACTACACCAAAGATGAGATCAAAGGCCTCTTTGTCAGACGCTTCAAGAAAGATGTGGCCGCCTCTATGGGTCAATCGTTCTCGGAGCGAAAGATCACCTCCCACCATCTGAACGCAAGCGGAGCCGAAAATACCGTCTTCGAGACCCTGAGTGAGATCCAGTTTCAAACCATCGACAAGAGGAGACGCCAGGGAGGTGTGCTGTTCCGAACCACCCTACTCAAAGCGTTTCTCTCTTCTCCTGCAGCCTGCGCTGCAAGCGTTGAATCTCGCCTAAAAAAGCTCCAGAGACTCACAGGCCCTGAGGCTGAAGCTGACAGGGACGTGCTGCAGAATCTGCTGGCTCAAATTCATCGTGTGGACAAGTTTCAGAAACTAGAGAAACTGTACTCCTTACTAGACGAACTAGGATACGACGGGCGTTCGCCCGAGCGAGTAGTCATCTTTTCCGAACGCATAGACACCCTCGAGTTCTTGCACGAGAAGCTGACCACACACTTCAACCTGAAAGAGAAAGAGGTCGGCATTTTCCACGGGTCTCTCGACGACCAGACACTACAGGCCATGGTGAAAGACTTTGGTAGCGCTAAGGGCAAGATCAAGGTGCTGCTAGGCTCCGACGCCGCCTCCGAGGGAATCAATCTACACTACTACTGCCACCGAATGGTTCACTTTGATATTCCTTGGTCGCTGATCACATTGGAACAGCGCAACGGCCGCATCGACCGCTTCGGACAAGAAGAGACTCCCGACATAAGCTACCTGCTTACCGTGCCCGGCGACGAGTCGTTACAGGGAGACCTTCGCATCCTAGACCGTTTGGTAGAGAAGGAACACAACGCTCACCAGAACCTGGGTGACGTCGCCTGGCTGATGGATTTACACGATGCCGAGAAGGAAGAGGAGCGCATCGGAAAGGCGATCGAAAACCGCGAGGCACCCGAAGATGTTGTGCCAGACGAGCCTGCTCAAGCGGGCGGTTTCGACTTCCTAGCTCTCTTGGAAGACAGTCCTGGCATCGAAGCCAACGAGGAAGACGAGGTTGTCACCTGCGATCCACTCTCTCTGTACCCCTCGGATGTCGCCTATGCTCGTGAAGCGTTTGACGAGCTGGGCAACGTGGAAGTGGAGTGGCACGATCACCTCCAGGGGTTCAGTGTGAAGGTGCCCGAGGACCTCAAGATCCGCTACGAATATCTGCCTCCAGAGCTGCGCCGCAACAGTATGAACGAAATCCAGTTGAGCGCCGACAGAGATTTTATCCAGAAATGCCTGGTGAACTCTCGCCAGGAAGAGGACCAGTGGCCCGAGTGGGAGCTCTTCTGGAATCAACATCCCCTTGCTGAATGGCTCAACGACAAGGTACTAGGCAATTTTCAGCGCCACGACGCACCAGTGCTTCAGGTCCATCAGATGGACCAACCGATCTTCATGTTTCAGGGAATCGTATCCAACTATCGGAGCCAACCGGTCCTGGTCTGCTGGTTTGGAATTCAAAGTGAGCGCATCGTATCCATGGCAGAGCTCCATCAGATACTAAGCCCCACCCTCACCAACCCGGGCGACCGGTTTGAACCCGAGCCCCTACAGAAGGCTTTACCCGAGGCCATCCAGGTCGCTCGCCGTCATATGGAAAGCGAAAGGCAAAGGCGAGGTCTCGAACTCGGAGCCTTGGTACGAGCTGATAAACGCCGGATCACCGCCTGGGAGCAGAAAAAGCGTAAGACATTCCACGCTCTTACCGATGGCTCAGCGCTCTCCGCGCCTGAGCGTCGCCGTCTGGAGCGAGAGAAAGACGAAGCAGAGCGACGGGTGAAGGCGTGCGACACATGGTACCAAGAAGCGGTGCAAACCTCGCCCAACGTATATCTGCGTGTGGCGGCTGTGTGGATCTGAGGGGCTTTCAGCCTGAAGGCGACCCCATCAGCCAGAGAATAGCTGGTGCTACGACCGCCACCCGGTTTTTTGACCAGAACGCCAGCCTCGACTAGTTCCAAGATATCGCGATACGAGGTATCTTGCGAGCACTTCATCATCTTAGCCCACTGCGAGGTCGTCAGCTTGCCTTGAAACTCGCCGTCCAGAATTCGATTCAGCATCTTGTGTTGGCGAGCATTGGTCGGGTGCGAGGTATGAAAACGCGTCCACAATTCAGCCTTACGAAGAACAGAACTCAGGGTGTCCTGGGCGCCATTGATAGCACGAGACAAGCAGCCGAGACACCAATCGAACCAAGCAGTGACATCCATGGTCCCTGACTGGGTTCGTTCCAATATTTGATAGTAGTCTTTCCGAGTCCAGCCACTCTAGAAAAGTGCTCATCTCTTCATCGACACGCGAAGCCTCAGGCGCCCGAAAATGGACAGTCTCTCTTCCCAACGGACCAGACACGACTTGCATAGGGCCGCGGACGTCGGTTCGCCAACCTCCGACAGTGATTCTCGACATACCGCTGCGACCGGTAGGAAACATCGCTGCGTGCCAATCAAAGAGTCTTTCCTTGGACAGAGGCTCTCGGTAGCGACGAGTTGCGTCCAGAACCATCTCCACCAAGCCGTCGACGTGACGGTCGATATGCTCTAGAAGCCCCAATATCTAGCCCCAAGCGACGGGCAACAGAAGAGCGGACCTGCTTCACATCCAGTGTAAGAGTCTTTAGTTCCGCCTCGGCCCGCAAAGGGAATCCAAGAGACTCCATCCGTCCGATCAGCCGCCCCTGCTCGTGGCGAACCTGGCCAGGAGATTCAGGAGATGCTCCTTATCCCATCGAAAGATCGGCCAGTCTGCTAACTGATGAACAAATATTCTCTGCATCATTTGCGGAGATTATGCAGGCTATTCCCCGCAAAAGGAAGAGTCGGAGGCGGTTCAGACATCCCACCTCTTCGGCCGCCAACAGTGACAGAAACAGCCTCTCCCATTTCTCGCGAGAGGCTTCTTTCGTCAACCGAAGCCGAAGCACCAAAACTGCTAACACTTTGTTCCAAGGTCCGAGCCTAGCCGTCTGTCGAAGACCCCCGGCCAGCCACTGACGCTATCTGTCACCCCCCTCGTCTACCGTTAAAAAGAATCAGACCCCGGCCACAAGGCCCTGAATAAGAAACGGAGACAACCATGAAACACATCCTGCGAACCACGATATTGCTACTACTTTTGAGCTTGGCCGCCTGGGCACAGACCTACGGAATTGAAAACGACTGTTTCGGATGGGTAGACGACACGACTCACACCCTCCTGTCAGAAGCTGCTCGCAGCAACGACAGAAAGCTCATCAACCAACTGATCATTCAAGGAAAGGTCCTTCTGCTCAACAAGGGCGACGTCGTCACGGTCACCGACATGGGGTTCCTGTCTCACACGGTATACGTGCGAAGCGGCAATAATGCGGGGAAAACCTGCATCATCAACTCGGAGAGTCTCGGCGACCGGCGATGAAATGACAAGCTTAGACTCCTGAGCCCCTCCCGGCCCGACGGTGAGGGGCTTTTTTCGCGTCGTAACTTTTGACGTGTTGTACGTAGGCTCCCAGCAACCCACTCGTCGAAGGCCTCCAATCCAATCGTAGGAGCGCAGCGGTGTCCTCGGACATTCCGTCCTCCGGAACACCCTAATGACAAATCCTGTCAGTCGCCGAAAATTGATTAACGGGAGGACCCCGAGATGTGAAACGAATCAACGGACATCTTTCAAAAGCGGAGAGCGCGCGCGAAGGAAGACGGACGCCTACAGCCGCCGGGCGGTTCCGAAACAGTGCTCTCCTCAAAGACCACAATTTCTGGTGCTCGCAGCACCCTGTGACAGAATCTGTCAGTGGGTTTAGGTAGGATGATTGACAATTCATCGACAACGTGACTACTAGTATAGATTGATTGAGGGAAACAGGATGTCTTGGGCTGATTTGCTATTGCCGAGTATAGTACTTGCTATTGTACTTTCTTTGGGGCTCTACCACGGTTGGAAACTGGGCAAAGCGTCAAAGGCGCTTGAGCGAGCACTCAAGAAATGCCGAGAAAAACTGAACGAAATCAAGAGCGAAGAGCTATTAGCTAAATTCGATCAAATTACAACTGAGTTCAGAGAAGAGCCGCTCCTCAAGCACTCGTGGCACGAGTTTGACGAGGCACTGGTCAAGGAAACCGAAACTGCTACCGATGGCTCAACTAGCTATCTGCGAATTCGAAATACTCTTCAGTCGAATGAGTTTTTCAGCCACGCCGAACTGATCGATGAGCCACTCGGTAGCGAGTTTACCAAGCATCTTCCGGGAGTCTTTACTGCCATCGGCATACTCGGAACCTTTTGCGGCATTGGCCTTGGATTGGTTAAGGCAACCAAGAGTTTCGAAGCTATGAAGGCGGCTGACGAGAATCCTGGGTTGGCCATGGAATTGATGACTCAAGCCACGCGAGATCTGCTTTCGCACATCGGGCCGGCATTTGGAGCCTCATTTCTCGCTGTCCTTGGAGCCGTCTTGTTCCTACTCTTCGAACGACACCATTATCGCAAGCTCGAGAAATTGCTCTCGTCGCTTCAAATTGAGGTGGACAGGCTTTTCCCACGTGTCACCCAGCACACTTTACTGACAGAATTGATAGGACACACTGAGAAACAAGCGGCCTCTACGAAGAACCTGAGCAATGAATTCGCGACGAGCCTCCGACCGGTTCTAGAAGAGATCATGGAACGCCAGACTCAGGCAATGGAAAAAAGCCAGGCACAAGTCTTGAACGAGATGACGACGACGTTGGCGAAATCGTTCGAACCCCTAGCCGAAAAGCTGAACGAAACGGTTCTAACCATAAAGAAAGATACCAACGATTCCTCAACGGCTACAATTGAAAGACTGGTCGGCTCCTTTCAAAACTCTCTGAGCAACGCGGCCGGAAGTCAGTTTGAAGAGATGTCAGCGGCTATCAGTGGAACAGCGTCCTTGTTGAATTCGCAGAAAGAATCACTCGACAACTTCGTGTCTACGATTAGCCGCGAGATGGAAACCCAACTACGAAGTATGGCTGAACAGATGAACGAACAACAGGTCCAGGCACAACAGGCATCTTTGGAAAATAGCCGTCAAATCACGGAACTGACCTCAAGACTCGGTGAGAGCTTTCAAAGTCTTCAACAAAAGACAACAGACTCATCGACGGAACTACTCCGGGATATGAGTACGGGTATCAACGACCTGCTGAAAGAGACAATGGATACTCAAAAGACAGCGAACCAGGCACTGATGTCCACCTTAGAGGAGAGTAATGCTGAGCTTGCTAGATCGCTCCAGGCACTAACCGAAGGCCTTGAAGCGATGTCGAGACGCATTGCGGAGTCTACCGACAGCCTCGTGGAAAGAATGAGTGCCAGTACCGGGTCAACGATTACCGAACTCAGCAAGACTGTCTCTGACGCAACCAGTGGAACTGTTGAGCAAATCAACGGAAGCCTCACAAACGCACTCGAGAAAATTGCGGAGCAAACAGGTCAACTATTCCGGGCATCGGAAGACCAGAATGCTCGAATGAGTCACCGCCTGACTGAAATGACGAAGGCGTTTGAGTCCTCGGCGACAGAGACGACGAGCAAAGCCGCGGATACCTCCAAAGCCTTGGAGGGCGCACTCGATAAGGTCTCGATCACGGCCAAGGAAATCGATCAAATGATCGCCCGGGTCAAGGCACAAACCGACAACTTCGCGGCTGTCTCTGCGAACGCTCGGGAAGCATCCGCGCAATTCAAGGTTGTGGGCGACGGATTGCTAGAACAGCAGAAAAAGTCGCAGACGTTCATCGATAACGTGGGTGCGGTAGAGCAAGCTTTGAAGGCACAGACACAGGCCGTCCAATACCAGCAAGCCACTCTTAAAGAAGTCCTTGAGGGGTTCGAGAGATCTGCTATTCAGCTTACAAACGCCTCTCAGGAGCAAGCCAAAGTAGCCACCGATGTCGGTGCCAAGACTCAGGTAAATCTGACGAAATTCCAAGACAGCATCAACTCCACGACCAAAACGTTGGAGAATGCGACAGTCAGTTACTTTAAGGAAATCGATCAAGCCTTATCCTCGATTACGGGCCACCTCCGGGGCACGATAGAGGATCTCTCGGAGCCGTTGCAAGAACTTGCGGACTCGCTCGGTGCTCGTAGCTAATGTCGCGCCGCAAAAGTTCTGAAGCGGAGAACCCTTTTTGGATCACGTACAGCGATCTGCTGAGTTCGCTGTTCATGGTGACCTTGGTTTTACTCTTTGCTTTTCAGGGACTCAGTATGATTCAGTCTCAGCAGTTGCGCGAAAAGGCAAAGGAGCTCGAAAATAAGACTAGGGAACTCGAAAAGAAAACGGAGGAACTTGAAAAGGACCAGGAAGCTTTGGATAAGGATGCCGAGAATTTCCAAAGTTTGCTGACGGATCTGAAGAAACTGCAGAAGGAGTTCAAAGACCAAAAAGTCGAGATTGACGAAAACGGTAATTTGCGGATTCCCGATACGATTCTCTTCAAGAGTGGGAAGTCGAAGGTGCTACCCAAGGGTAAGCAGTTTCTAGAGAAGTTCATTCCGAAATACGCCGCAGTGGTGACCAAACCAGAATACCACGATATTATCGAAGGGGTTGTTTTCGAAGGACATGCCGACACCGAGGGGGACAAGAATGATAGCAAGAATTACTTTGACAATATGTTTATCACGACGGAACGCGCCTACAACGTCAACCAATTTGTTCTAACGGAAATCCCCTCACTTGATGAGAAAACAAAGGCGGCGTTGAGACGCCTGTCTACCGTTGCTGGTAGGTCCAATATCGAAGCGCGCCTAGCCCTGAAGCCAGAACAAATCCCGACCAAACACAACCTGAAGAGTCCGGAGTTCAGACGAGTTGAGGTCAAACTTCTGCTAAAAAACCCTATCTACAAATGGGGTAAAGAGGCTAGATAATGTACGCTTCGCCCACCTTCGAGTTTGGATCCCCCCGCGAGCTTCTGACAACGCTTCGTGAGATCCAAAGGTCATCGACTCGACCGATAAAGCCCCGCCTTCCGGAAGATCTGAATGAGGTCATCGCACGCTACGAACACAGTCAGTGGCGTGATCGGAATCAAGAGCGGAAAGATAGGCGAATTCTTCCTTGGTTACTGAACGAAGGCACGCCGCCATTACTAGAAAGAGATTGCGCGCAGAGATTGTTATCCGAAGTCAGGCAATCCGGTAGAGGTAGTCAGATCTGCGGCCTGGTTAACAGCTTCCTTCATTTGCGCTCGACGACATCCGCCGCACATGTTCGTTCCTTGTTTCAAACAATTGAAGAGTCCGTCCGTGGGTTCCAAGGTCGTTCAAGACGCGTGCTGGCTTGGAAGCCTTACCTCAAACTCTTGATGGAACCGAACAATGCGAAGATTGCTCGTGAATGTCTCGCGCCTTCCGAGATTGTTAGCTGGTTCGATGACAAACCGTTCAATCCACACGATCGGATCGGTCTCGGCCTAACCGAAGCTCTCGCGAAAATCGTCGGCGGAGACCAATACGGGCGAACGGCAGACTTCTTACACTTTCTGAATCAGGATCCTGTTCCACCGCTCACCGAGCTAAGCAAGATCATGAATGCTCTTTTGAAAGAGGTTGCAGAGCGCCATCCCAATGAGCCGGATGAGCAACTGATCAGCTATTGCCTCCGTCAGTTTGGTGATCCCCATCTCGACAATAAGCGACGGTGGACAGGCTTTTGCCAGGAGGCGCGGCTACTTTTGTCTGCCTGGATCGCC
>CAZVVF010000049.1:0-11236 GCA_964630575.1 uncultured Burkholderiales bacterium
CTTGGGCTTATTCCTTCGAGCGCATACTGATCGTTGTGCCCGATTCTTCATCCCAGCCGCGAGTCTCCTGAATGATCCGCCCGCCGCTCTCCAGGACCTCGATCTGACGGATTCGCTCTGACTCGATGGCATCTCGAATAGAGCGCAACGAGTTCATATTCTTGATCTCTGTTCTGGTACCCAATTCTTGTTGACCGAGCGGCCGAACCGACACATTGGCATCGCAACGCAAGGAGCCTTGCTCCATCTTGCAATCAGAAATGCCCAACCAAAGCATCAGTTCCCTCAGCTTATCCACGTACTGATAAGCCTCTTCGGACTCCCTCAGGTCCGGCTCCGAAACGATCTCCAGCAAGGGAACCCCGGCTCGATTGTAGTCCAACTGGGTTCGGTCAGAGCGACCCAGACGGCTCCCGACGAGTTCTTTGCCTTTCCCGAAAGCCAAGTGTGTCGACTTGCCCGTATCCTCTTCCAGGTGAATCCGGGTGATCCCGATCACTCGCCCTGGGGAGAGTTCAAGCCAGCCTTTATAGGCCAAGGGAAGGTCGAATTGGGAGGTCTGAAAATTCTTAGGGATGTCCGGGTAAAAGTAGTTTTTCCGGTCGAACTTCGAAAACTCCTGAATCTTACAACCGAGGGCTCTGGCGGCCCTCAGGTGCAGTTCCACCGCCCGGCCGTTTAGAGACGGCAGAGTCCCGGGCAGTCCCAGGCAAACCGGACAGACAAGAGTGTTAGGGTCTGCCCCGAATCTGTTCGGACAACTGCAAAAGAGTTTTGTTTCTGTATGAAGTTCGACATGGACTTCAAGTCCAATGACCATTTCCCATGACGTTTTAGTGCTCGATGCTGCTTTGGTGCTCACGAAGCCTGGGTTTCAAGGCGCTATCAAGAATACCTACAAACTCTTGCGACCCCCACCGAGATACGGCAGCCTTGGGAGCGATTCTCAAAGAGTCTAGGAGCGAGAGCGTAAAAGAATAGACATCTCTTCAACGAGGTTGAGCAGAAAGCGACGTTCGTCGGCCGGATGCTCGACCAAAAGAGCGGCCAAACGCATGGAACTCGAGTCGGCAGACTCGTCACCGGTGTCGTCGAGAAAGAAACTGAACACAGGCTGTTCAAGCACCTCTGACAATTTCTGAATCACAGCGATCGAGGGACACTTCAATCCCTTCTCAAGCGGACCAATGTAGGAAGCGTTCACTCCTATCTTCTCGGCCAGACACTGCTGTGTCATATCCTTGAGCCGTCGCAGTCTATGAATTCTCTTACCTATAGTGGCTTTTATATCAGTCAAAACAAGACCCCCATTTGGGAATTTTAAAGGTTCTGACTGGTAAGAGCAATAGGAATTTTTTGAAACTTCAATAAACTCGCCAAAGCGAGACCGATCCGCCCCCTCCAAGACCCCCTCGCAGGGGCCAAACAGGAGGCGAATCCGGTCAGTCGATGGATTCGGCGAAGGTCGCCAGAACCTTCAACAGTCGTCGCCTGACATTGGCGATGAGCTCCCGATCGGAGTCGGGCACTTCTTCGAAGTCTTCAGTCTGCTGGAGATAGATACATTGATTGATGGAGAGTCGGATCCAAGGGGTGTAGCCTCGACCGTGACGCTCGAGTATGTAGCCCCCCTTGAAGGGGTCATTCATACGGACCAGGTCGACCCCATCCTCGCGGTCGTCCTCGCCGAACTCTTTCTCGAGAGCTTCCTTCAGCGCGGCCATCAACTCCACCGAGGCTGTCGTATCATCGCCATCGCCATCGGCATCACCAAAGTTGGAGATGCAGAACCAGGGCCTTAGCTTACCGGCATCCACCGCTTGTGGTGGACCCATCGGAAGCATGGAGTGGCAGTCGATACCGAGCCTTACTGCCCCGCGATTTGCGGTTCTTGCCAACACATCGTGAAACGGTCTGTGGTAACGGTCGAGAAGGCGGTCGATCTCTTCAGAAGTCGGAAATCCGTCCTCCTGCCAGATCGTCTTCGAAAAATCGGTCTGCATCTTGCAGACACCGTTTTCATCCTCGGGGGGACGAAAGCTAGGATCGCAGTCAAGGTCGACGACGCAACGGGCGATTTCCGCTTCCAGGCGACCCTGCACCATCTCACCCATAGCGAACAACTCACGGGTCCAAGGGTCCGACTCATAAAAGAGATCGGCCTGGGAGAGCGCGAACCTGGGGGCTAGCTCACGCGGAAGCATTGAGCCTCCGTGAGGAATGGAGAGTAGGAGCGGTAGACGTGCCATTATAAAACCTTTCGTGATCTACAGGCGTTCAAAAGAGCCCATAAGCTTTTTGAGTATGTGAGTCTAGCATTGAAAAAGTGCGGAAGCAACCGTCGCCAACGGCGAATGGCAAAGAACCACTCTGAAACCTTGCTTTCGCTTCAGGAACTGGCCCTTCTTTGCTTTGCGCTCTCGCACGATTCCTACCCTAGAAGACAATTCTGCCCACATCTCGATTGTTGAATTAACAAGTTTGGCCCAGAGCGTGTCTCCACTCTTCGGGCCTCTCGCCCCAGTACCAAGCCTTCAGACAGCCAAACTCTCGATGAGGATCGAGGTCCGGAACAGCCCGCCCCTCAAAATCTCCGAGAAGTTCGAACCCAGTCATGTCGAGTTGCTTGAGACGACTGTCGACGACCAGAATCTCGCCGCAGCGCGCACAGAACTCGCCGAGCGCTTCGATATTGGAGTCGTCGTAGAGAAAGTCCGCGAGCAGCAAAGTGTCACAGCGGCCCTCCAGCCAAGAGTCAGCGATTCGACAATCCGCACGGTTGCGCGCAAGATTGAGCGAGGTGACCATTTGGCTCAGAGGGTCGGAATCGACGGCCAACACTCCAGCCCCAGCCCGAGCAGCCGCTGTGGAGACGAGACCCGAGCCACAGCCGAGGTCGACACACGTTCTCCCCCTGAGCAGCTCGAAGCCCTCCCCCATCATTCGACAGAGGTGATTTCCCGAGGGCCACAGCAAACTCCAAAAGGGAGGAGCCTCCATGACGAGCTCTGTGCTCCGAGCCGAAAGCGGCTCACAAGCCGAGAGTTCTTCCACGAGGTAGCCCTCTAGTGCGGTTCCTGGAACGTTTTGCCAGATCAGCTTCGCTTCCGGCACCAGGGTCTCGATGCGGGATTGAAGCTCTGACTCTTCTCTGAGTTCAATATGCATGAAGATTAGTCAACAAGGACCTCCAATGAAAAAGCCACTCCCAGTGAGGAGTGGCTCTCTCGTTGAGTCAAAAAAGACTAATTGCTCACGTCTTTTTTTCCATATCGCTTCATGAAGCGCTGGACTCGGCCTTCGGCAGCTACAGCACGCTGCTTTCCGGTGTAGAAGGGGTGAGAGTCACTAGTGATCTCAACCTTGTAAACCGGATATTCTTTCCCGTCTTCCCACTCCATTTTTTCCTTAGGTCTGTGGGTTGATTCGGTGAGAAATGCGTAATCTGTCGAAATATCTTTGAAGATGACTGTATGCATCTCGGGGTGGATGCCCTTTTTCATGAGATTGCTCCTCTGCGTAATAACAGTTGCGGCATTATACAGGTCAAAATCCAAAAGAACAAGAGGCAATCGAGGCTATTCCTTGTTTTTTCTCAATTCATCGCCACAGACCCGGCAAAAACTGTCCTCTGGACCCGCCGGAGAGCCACAATTGGTGCACCCCGGCACCTGGCGGAGCGACTCGCCGCAAGAGAAGCAGTAGCCGTCCTCTCGGTTCGTCAGCGAACTGCATCTGGGACAACTCGCAAAGCGCGGACCGTCAGCCCAGGTCAGCACAGAGACCAGAAGCAAAGTCCATCCAGTCCCGTACCACCCGTAGTCTGGCTGGAGACTCTTCCAAGCCAAGGCGTCGTAGACCGTGACAGGCTCCATACCCAAACTCGAAAGACCTTGGTTGATGGTCGCCAAATCGAGCTGCACCGAGCCCAAGTGCCGCGTTCCCCACACCTTCATCTGGGCCAGGCTCTCCCACCAGAAATAGGCCGCCGGAAAAACGAGAACGCGAATCGGCCAGCGAAAGGCCGCCCCCCCTATGCTTCGCAGCATCAACAAGCAGGCCAGAGCAAAGCAAGCCAGACCGGCCCGATTCCAAGCCGGCGTGGGAATGCTCCACTCAAACACGGGGATGCGAAACCACGGCAGACAGATCATCACAGCGAGGATCGCCGCCAGAATCAGGGAGCCTACCGAAAAATACCTGGAACGCCTCATCGGAGCCTCATCCTTTCCATACCTCAGCCATCCCGGCCCCCTAGCTTCCCACGTACTCCTCTGAGATCTCGTACTCGAAGTCGTCGTCATCCTCATCGTCGTCGCTGCCCCCCCTGCCGTCGTCGATCTCGATCTCGACGAACTCTTCGACCTCCTCATCCAAGAGGTGCTCCGGCAACCATTGGGGGTCCGGTCCGCCAAAAAACCAATCCACGATCTCCTGGGCCTGGAATCGCAGATCGTCGGTATTGGTCGACAACACCTGCATGGGGCATTGCAGAGCGACAGCCAGGATGGCGGATGGACGAACGCCACCTTGGGGACGGCTCAAGCAAACGTAGATCGACTCGCTCTGCACCATCGTAATAAAGTTATCAAAACGTGACATTCAATATCAATTCTAACGACGGGAGAGTGTCGCCTGCCTGTCGAAGGCGGCGCCCATGTTAGCAGTGGTCCTAGTCGTTGAACCCGACATCTCTATTCGAACCTACCTCGCATCGGTCATCGAAGAGACGGGGCGAGAAGTGGTCTCGTGCAAGGCCGCCACACTCAACGAAACACTCTCTCAGTACCCCGAGTTCCAATTCGTCTTCTGGAACGGCAACCGATCGTTCACCAACGCTCAGAGCCAGGCACTCAAGACCAGACCAGAGAGCGAGAACTGGGTTCTCATGAAGCCCATCGACTGGGAAGCGACCCCATCGAACACAGAACAACCCCAGTTCACCCGCACGCTCTTGCAGCCGTTTCGAAAAGCCGACATCCTGGCCGTGCTCAACGACGAGCCTGCACCACCCGAGGACGCCACCTTAAAGTTCCTGAGAAAGCGAGAAAAAGAGTTCGCCCTTTTTCGCAAAAAGGAATCCCAACTCCGCGAAGCCCACCGACACCAGCAAGAGCTCGAGAGAATGAAGAACACCTTTCTCTCCCTCGTGTCCCACGAGCTTCGGACCCCCCTGACCATCATTTCTGGAAACCTCCACGTGCTCAACAAATTGGCCGCCAAGTGGGAAAACGCCATGGCCACGGAGTGTGTTTGCTCTGCCTTCGAGGGATCCAAGCGACTCAGCAAACTGGTGGATGAACTCCTGAGATTCACGGTCTCAGTCCCCCAGCAACGCGACCGCTGGGACATCGGCCTGACCCTGCGGAGAGTGGTGGGCGAACTCCAACCGCTAGCCAACAATCGCGGCCTCATGGTCCAACTGAACAAACTCGAAAAGATGGAACTCGAGGGCGACCCCTCCGGACTGCCCGACGCCCTCCACCAACTTATAGAGAACGCTCTCGTCTTCAATCAGCCGGGAGGCAAGGTCGAGGTCTCCGCCGGACTGGGCCCCAACAAGCAGACCGTGCGGATCGATGTTGTCGACGACGGCCCCGGAATCGAGAGACACGAACTCGACAAGATCTTCCACCCCTTCTACCAGGTCGCCGACGTGAACACCCGCACCGTCGAAGGCCTGGGCATAGGGCTCTCCCTCGCTCGCCGCACCATCGAGTCCCACGGCGGCACCCTCACGCTCAAGAGCGTCGTCGGAACCGGCACCAGAGCCACCGTAACACTCCCTGTCCGCTCCCTGGCTGCCGTCGCCTTGAACCCCGACCGAGTCCTGCCCGATCCCCCCGAAGGCAACGACGTCAACGCCCTCAAAGCCTACTCCCAAGAACTCTATGAATTCCTGGAGACAGAACGGGTCGGCCGACGCCACGCCGAGGAACAGAAGAGGGTTCTCGAACAAACCTTTGTGGAGACCCTCATCTCCCTGATCCGCATGGTCGACCCCCGCGTGAGCGGCGGAACCTTTCAGGGAGAGCGCGTGCTGGACTACGCCCGTGCCGTGGCCCGACACCTCGACCCCACGCTGCTCAGCCGCCCCGAATTCCTCTACGGACTGCTGCTCTATGACATCGGAAAAATTGGTGTCGCCGAGGCCGTTCTCTCCAAGACGGGCGTGCTGACCGAGCAAGAGAAAGTCTCCGCCCAAGCCCACGCCGAGATCGGCGCGGAGCTCCTCAACTCCGTCGGCGTTCTGCGCCCCGCCATCGACGCGGTTCGCTCCCACCACGAGCGCTGGGACGGCAGCGGATACCCCGATGGGCTCAGCGGTAAAGACATCCCCATCTTGGCCCGCATCATCGCCGTCGTTGACTCATTCGACGCCATGACCGTAGACCGACCCTACCGCGAAGCCCTCACCCCAGCGAAGGCGAAGCAGCAGATCATCGACGGGGCGGGAACAGCCTTTGACCCTCAGGTGGTATCGGCGTTCTCCAGAGCCTGGAACGAGATTGAAGGCCACTACAACAAGGCCTTCAGCAGCAGAAAATCAAGCCTTATGAGCTAGGATCGAGGTACCAAGGCCTCAGCGAGGGCCTTCAGGCGCTCCTGGGCGTCCACCAAGCCCGGCTCATCCCCCAGCAGGAGCGGCTCGGCCAGAAAATCTTCCAGAGCGGCCGTCAACTGAGACTCATCATCCAGGCCCTGCCCTCCCCTCGTCAACTCAACGATCTTGAGCAGAATCCTACGAGTCAGGCGGTTCTCTTTCTTCTCCCCGTCGCTGGAGTTAGCCCAAAGGAGCTGAGCCAACTCGTGGACCGTCTCCAGGACGACGGCCTTTTGCTCAGAGCCAGACAAGACGACGGTACCCGCTGAGGGGGAGACATGCTCTGCCTCGACTGAGACATCCACCGTGTCCGCCAAATGACGGTTGCGAGCCGCAGAGAGGTTGCGCACAGTGGTGGCGGGCAACTCCAGGTCCGTGAAGACCTCCAAAACCTTAACCGGAGTACCGCGAACAAAGAAACAGAGCGCGACACTCGGTGTGGGTCCAGAGACCAAACTAGGAAAAGCGGCCTGCACCCGAGAGCGAACCACCTCGTCAGAGAGATCGTACCAAGCCAGAGGGTACGGGGCCGGATCGACCCTTCCGTATCTCTGGAGCCAATAGCGACCGAGCTCGGACAAAAAGGACTGAGCGGGGTCCTCCTCCTGCTGCGAGACCCCCTCTCGGATCAGCAAGAACCCCAACTCGGCCGCCGAGGGTGAGGGCAAAGCCTCCTTCGGCGCGGCCTCAGCAACAGAGACCGACGACTCGGCCACCGAAACCTCAGACGAGGGCAAAGACAGACGTGAGGCATCCCCGACGACAGTGAGGCTATCAACACCCTCCCGATAACGCTTGAGGAGCTTAGCGGGCCAGCCAGACACCCCCCGCTGACAGAGCAGAACCTGGAGGTCCGGCCCCACCGAAACCCCTAAATCCCGAAGGCACTCCCGGTGTCGAGGTTTGCTGGGGTCAAGGCGCAGAATGGGGAGCCCACCATCGGGGATAGCCGATGCGCGCCTTGCCTCTTGGAGCGCTCCAACGACGGAGGACACGGCAGGCGAGAAGACATCACTGTCCAGAGCCGGGACCAAGACGAGAACCCTTGTGGCTTCGTCGACAACCTCTTGAGCTCTAGAGACTGTGAGGCCGAAAAGCAAAAAAACGACCAGTAGGCCTGTTAGTTTGTGGACAGACAAGCCCTTGCAATAAGTTCGTCCAAGGCCTCGGACTGACGCCCGGTGACCAGGGTCAACTCTTCGATCATAACCTGGCGTGCACGCTCGAGCATCTCCGACTCTCTAAAGCTCAACTTTTTCTTCAGGGACATAACGTGGAGGTCTTTTATCACCTCTCCCAGCAGAAAGATGTCGTTGCTCTTGATCTTGTCGAGATTGGCCCGCTGCCTTTGATTGGCACGACCCAGCATACGACCCTCGTGATTTTTCATGTGTTCAAAAATCGCGTCGACCTGCTCCTCCTCAACGAGGGGACGAAACAGCTCCGTCTCTTTGTCGATATTGACCATCATCTTCATGTTCTCACGCGGAAAGAAGATCTGAGCGAGTGAAATGGTCTCCCCCAGGACGGTCTTTTCTTCGATGTTCTGAACGGTACCGAGTCCGTACATCGGGTGGCAAACGGGTGCATCTAAGGAGAACTTACTCAAAACTCAATCTCTTTCCTATCAAACTGACTCACTGGAGAGTCGATGGTCCCTAACGGAACTTCCGTATAAAGTAACCGGACAGCAGTAAAAAAGTTCTCCAGTATACGAGCGAACTCGACTGGGCAGGAACTGTCAGCTCAATCTAGCCTTTTCGGCGGGCCTCTAGTTGGACACCTGGGCACTGTTATCCTGGTATCGGTGAGTTTGCAACCGTGACGGTCCCGCTTTGGCCCATTCCAAGAAAACTGCAGGTGATCTACCAGAATCGTAAAAGCCGCCCGCGTGTTCACCGGATTAATCGAAGAGGTCGGATCTCTCGCCCAACTCACTCCCACACCGGGCGGTGGAGCGAAGCTGAAGATCGAAGCGAAGTCAGTGCTCAGCGACGTTTCGCTGGGCGATTCGATCGCCGTAAACGGCACCTGCCTCACCGCGGTAGAGTGGAGTGTCGGCGAGGGCTGGGTCGTGTTCGACGCCGTCGCTGAGACGCTACAGAAAACGACTCTCGTTGACCTCAAACCGGCCACTCCAGTGAACCTAGAGCGAGCTCTTGCGGTGGGATCGCGCGTCGGTGGGCACTATCTCACAGGTCATGTAGACGGCCAGGGGCGAGTCCAATCCATCGTCGCAAAGGGCAATGGGATCGTTTATCGATTTCAGGCCAAACCCGATCTGATGGCGTTGGTGGCTCCGAAGGGCTCCATCGCCGTTGACGGAATCTCGCTCACCGTGGTAGATGTCCAAGACGAGAGTTTCTCGGTCTGGATCGTACCGCACACAGCGTCTGCCACCAACTTGGGCCACCTCACTGTTGGTGACCCGGTCAACCTGGAAACTGACATTCTGGCAAAGTACGTAGCCAGAATAGTTTGCCGAACGGCCCAGGGTGGCACCGTTACTATGAATACACTACAGGAAGCAGGCTTTCTCTCTTGAGTCAAAAGCTATCCTCTATCGAAGAGGCACTCCAGGATTTCAAACAAGGCAAGATACTCATCGTGATCGACGATGAGGACCGCGAGAATGAAGGCGACTTCATCTGCGCTGCCGAGACCTGCACACCCGAGACCATGAACGTCATGATTAAGTACGGCTCCGGTTTTGTCTGCGCACCCACCACGAGCGATCGGCTCAGAGAGTTGGACATCCCCATGATGGTGGAAGCCAACAACTCCAGGCTCGGTACGGCCATGACCGTGACGGTCGATGCCAAAGTCGGGACCTCCACCGGCGTTTCTGCCGAAGATCGCTCCACGACTGTGAGAAAGCTCGCCGATCCCGAGGCCCGCGGTCACGACTTCACCAAACCTGGCCACATCGTTCCCCTGCGAGCCGCCAGAGGCGGAGTTCTTCGGCGCGCCGGTCACACCGAAGCCTCCGTGGACCTCTGCCGCCTCAGTGGACTCCAACCCATGGGCGTGCTGGCCGAAGTCATGAACGACGACGGAACCATGGCTCGTACCCCCCAACTCTTCGAGATTGCTGAACGCCTCGGCTACAAGGTCATCACCATCGCCGATTTGATCGCCTACCGGCGCAAAACAGAGCGGCTCATAGAGCGAACCGCCACCACCCAGTTGCCGACCCAGCACTACGGCACCGTGACGGTTCACGCCTACGAGAGCGATGTGTGGCCGCTCCCGGCCGTGGCCCTGGTCTGGGGCGACCTCTCCGAGGGACCCCCTCCCCTGGTTCGAGTCCACTCCTCCTGCGTCACGGGAGACCTCTTTTCATCGCTGCGCTGCGACTGCGGCGACCAACTTCACTCCGCCATGGCAGCCATGCACGAGGAAGGTCGTGGAGCCCTGATCTATCTGGAGCAGGAAGGGCGCGGCATTGGACTCGTGGCCAAGATGAAAGCTTACGAACTGCAGGAAGCGGGCCTGGATACCGTGGAGGCAAACCAAAAGCTAGGCTTCAAACCAGACCTCAGAGATTACGGCATCGGAGCCCAGATCATCGCCGACCTCGGTCTGGAAAAAATCCGTTTTATGACCAACAACCCAGCCAAGGTTCGTGGGATAGACGGATACAACATCGAGATCGTCGAGTGGGTTCCTATTCCGGTCGAAGCCAACGAGCACAATCTTAAGTATCTTCAAACGAAACGGGGAAAAATGGGACACATTTTCCCCGCCGACATGGTGCCTGAGGAGGTCCAAAAATGAACGAGTATTCTGGACAGTTAGTCTGTGGAGAGGGCCGTCGCTACGGTCTTGTCGTGAGTCGCTGGAACGACTTTTTTACAGCGAAGATGCTCTCTGGTGCCATCGACACGCTGGTGCGCCACGGAGCCGACAGCGAAAACATTCACGTCGTTCGCGTGCCGGGCGCCTGGGAGATCCCAGTGGCCACCAAAAAGCTCCTGGAGAGCAACAAGGTTGACGGCGTTGCCGCCCTGGGATGCCTCATTCGTGGAGCCACTCCGCACTTCGACTACATCTCGTCAGAGGTGACCAAGGGCTTGGGCAAACTCGCTCTAGACAGTGGACTGCCTGTGACCTACGGAGTGATCACCGTGGAGAACCTCGACCAGGCGATCGAGCGCTCGGGAAGCAAAGCGGGCAACAAAGGCGGCGAAGCGGCAGCCTCGCTGATCGAGATGGTCGAACTGCTCAAAAGCCTCTAGATCGGCAAAGCACACACTTATGTCTAAAGCTCAACACAATCTACACATTTGATCGATGCAATTCACATAACGTTCGTGTAAGATAGCTTTAGAGACGGCGACTCGGCCAACCCAAACAACAGCTTGATGGATACCCCCCCCAAACGTTAAGCACCGAGACGCCGTCTCTTTTTGCGTTGTAGGAATCGCCTCCCACTCACAAGTCCTGCCGCTAGCGCAAGGGTTGCGGCTCGCGCTATCCGAATCGGCCGCTCTATGTTAAATGACTTTTTCGATCTCGAACACAGCCCCGAATCGTTTTTCTTTCAGGATTGCCAGTATCCGTGGCAAGGGCTGGCCAACCTCAAGCCTCGAATGGAGACCCTCTTGGCTCAAGTGGGCCATCGACTCCCCG
>CAZVVF010000050.1:0-11201 GCA_964630575.1 uncultured Burkholderiales bacterium
ATCGAAGTCGAGAAGAAGCTCGGATTCGCCGGCAAGCTGGAAATCGAAAAGTATGGTGTAGAGCCGTTCAACAAGATGTGCCGTGACTCGGTGATGGAGTACGAGCAGGCCTGGCGAGAGATGACCGAGCGGATCGGTTTTTGGGTCAATCTTGACGAGGCCTACATGACCATGACCAACGACTATGTTGAGAGCGTTTGGTGGTCTCTCAAAGAGTTGTGGAACAAAGGGCTGCTCTATCGGGGTTACAAGGTCGTACCCTATTGCGCTCAGGACGGCACGCCGCTGTCCTCCCACGAGGTGAGTCAGGGCTACAAGGATGTTGTGGATGCCTCGATTTTCGTTCGATTTCCGCTGCTCAAACCGGCCGCATTGAACCTGCCGGAGAAGACCGGCCTGTTGGTCTGGACGACAACACCGTGGACCCTCCCTGGAAACGTAGCCTCTGCTGTTTCGGCAGACTTAACCTATGTGCTCGTGGAGGATGAGGGCGGACCTCTGTTGGTCTGCGAGAGTCTGGTGGAGAAGGTCTTTGGCGAAGGGACAAAGCCGATCGCAGGCCATGCCTTCAAAGGGGCCGACCTCGTTGGTCTCGAGTACCGAGCTCCCTATAACGATTTTGAGTTCGAAAAGCCTGGGCATCGGATCATCACTGGCGACTTCGTGACCGCCGATGACGGTACCGGGATCGTCCATATCGCACCGGCCTTTGGTGCTGACGATATGCTGGTGGGCCAGGAGAACGACCTTCCAGTGGTCCGGCCTGTGGATGGTGCTGGCCATTTTGTGAAGGAGGTTGAACTCCTCGCGGGTCTGTGGTTCAAGGACGCCGATGCGGTGGTGATCAAAGACCTCAAATCGCGTGGATTGTTGTTCAAAAAAGTGGACTACGAACACAGCTATCCGCACTGCTGGCGCTGCAAGAGTCCCTTGATGTATTACGCCACTGACAGTTGGTTTATCCGAAACACCTCGGTGCAGGACCGCTTGATCGAAAAGAACCAAGAGCTCGATTGGCACCCGTCGCACATCAAAGACGGGCGCTATGGAAACTGGTTGGACAACCTGGTGGACTGGGCTCTTTCTAGGAATCGCTACTGGGGAACACCGCTGCCGATCTGGGAATGCGAATGCGGTGAGCGGGAGTGTATCGGTTCTTTCGCAGAACTGGCCGAGAAATCTATCTCCCCACTCGACGTAGAGAGTCCAGATTTTGACCCCCATCGGCCCCAGGTCGATAGCATTCGGATTCGATGTCCCAAGTGCTCAAAGGAGATGGTGCGAGTCTCAGAGGTTATCGACTGCTGGTACGACTCTGGCGCCATGCCGTTCGCTCAGCTTCACTACCCTTTTGAAAACAAGGAACGATTCGAAAAGCAGGCGTTCCCGGCCGACTTCATCTGTGAGGGCTTGGACCAAACCAGGGGATGGTTCAACAGTCTCCACCAACTGGGAGTCATGCTCTTTGATTCGATCGCCTTCAAGAGTGTGATTTGTCACGGCCTTGTACTCGATGGCAATGGCAACAAGATGAGTAAGAGCCAGGGGAATGCGGTGGACCCTTGGGCCATTCTGAATTCCGAGGGCGCTGATGCCCTGCGTTGGTATCTCTACGTATCGGCACCGCCTGAGCATTCGCGGCGTTTCAGTCGCGAGTTGGTCAACGAATCGGCCCGTCGATTTTTAGGGACACTGCTGAATACCTACAACTTTTTCGTCTTGAACGCGAATGCGGCCCGTCCCGACATGAGTCGAGCCCACGAGCCGTTGGAGCGTGACTCTCTCGACCGATGGGTTCTGGCTCGTTTGAATCTATTGGTCAAAGAGGTTACCCAAGACCTGGAGGTCTTCGACCTGACCCCGGCCGCGAGACGGCTGGACTCTTTTGTGGACGACCTTTCTAACTGGTACGTTCGTCGTTCGCGAAGGCGTTTTTGGTCCGAGGACGTCGATGCCTTTCAGACCCTCTGGGAGTGCTTGGAAACGCTGAGTAAACTCTTGGCTCCGTTCGTTCCTTTCACGGCCGAGACTCTGTATCAAGGTCTGCACAACGGAAAGGGCCCACAGGAGTCGGTTCATCTGGAGATGTGGCCTGCAGCCGATGAATCTCTGATCAATGAAGAGCTTCTCCACAACACCGAAGTCCTACAGCGAATCGTTTCGCTGGGACGAGCCGCACGCTCCGAGAGTGGTCACAGGACCCGTCAGCCGCTGCCAGAGGTTTTGGTGAGAGTCCAGACGGTGGCTCAGCAGAGAGCCTTGGAAAGCATGACGGACCAGTTGGCCGAAGAGTTGAACGTCAAGTCTGTTCGCTTTTTGAGTATCGGTGAATCTTTCTTGGACTACGACCTCAAGCCGAATCTACGGATCGTTGGACGCAAATACGGCAAACTCGTCCCGGCACTCAAGGCTGCTCTCAAGAACGCTGATGGAAAGCTAGCCGCGGCATCAGCGGCCAAAGAGGAGTCGTTCTCCGTGGAGGTGGAGGGACAGACTTTGGAACTCGTGCCCGAGGAACTTCTCATCGAAGCCAAGTCTCCAGAGGGCTACGCCGCTTCGGAGGACTCCGGCTACTTGGTCGCGCTCTCGACCCAACTGACCCCATCCCTGGAGCGAGAAGGTTTAGCCCGAGATTTGGTTCGTCATATCCAAGAACTGAGAAAGAGCAGCGGTCTCGAGATCACGGATCGCATCGAACTTTTTGTTACCGGTGCTTCGGAAATGCTCCGTGAGACCTTGGCCGAGTACGCCGAGACGATCTCGCGCGAGACACTGGCGGTGGGGCTCACTGCCGACGAGCCGGTGCCCGAAGGGGCTCACACGGCGAAGGTGGAGTTGAAGGTTCTGGATCTCACCTTCTCCATCGCCTTGGTGAAAGCTCAACAAGAGGTGGTGTCTTAAATGGCTCAGGGTTCAGGCGGTCACGAATCGAGCGTGGAGATGGACGTTCGCTCTCTGGGGATCGACCCCAAGGACATGGAGGAGACCGGCGAGTTGCAGTATGCGGTGATTCCTCGCGGCGAGGTCCTGCGCGCCACTCTGGTGGCGCGAGCGAGGTCTTGGGTCGGTCACGACTTCAGGGGTGATGAGAAAGAGCAATGCGCCAATTTTGTTCGTCGCCTTTTGGCTGAGTCCGGACTCACCGTGGGAGTCGCCAAAGCGCCTTTCGATTGTCACCTGACCGCCGATCTGGAACAAGGACCGAGCTTTGCCAATAGCTTCTTTTCCTCCAATCACGGCGTACTCTTGGGATACGGCGACCTGCGTCCGGGAGACCTAGTGGCCTTTCGTGACACCTACGAGGGCGACTTCCCCAAGGGCTGCATCACTCACGTTGGAGTGTGGATCGGCGAGGGCAAGATGGTTGACCGTTCCACGGCTGGTGAACCCGTGCGGGAACTGGAGCTAGACCAGTGGTGGAAAGAACGTTTCGTGGTGGGCTTGCGCCCTGCGGCTCTGGTCTGAAGACGCTGAGCGGGGCCTGAAGCTCGGCCTTGGCCTTTAGGAGATCATGAGCCCTCGATCTCAGCTCTGAGTTCCTCGAGTTCCAGGGCGTACCCGCCGCTCAGGATGGGAAACCGACACCAGGTTTTGGGATCGAGGTTTTGATCGTCGAGGTGGAATGAGGGAGCGTATCGCTCTCTCTTCCACTGGTTTCGAGTAAACAGGCGAAAGAAGCGCTCGACCCAAGCCAATCTTTGCTCGACGGAACTCTCAGGGAAGTCCCCAAGGAGCCTATGAAAGATGCCGCTCGGGCCTACTTTGTCCCGAATAGCGAGCCGCTCGATGCGCTCTAAGACCGGGTAGGGCATGAGGTCGTCCTCGTCTGTTTGAGAGGCTTCTTGAGGTCTCAATTCTGCAGTGGGAGCCTGCACATTGATCGCGGCCAGTTCCGGGATCGGACCGTATCCACAAGGGCCATCCGACTCCATCCAACGGAGCCAGTGGCGCAAGAAGGCCTTGTCGATCCCGGCAATGGGGGCCAATCCACCGGACGTGTCTCCATCCATGGTCGCGTAGCCCACAGCCGCCTCTGAGCGATTCGAGGTGGAAATGAAGAGGGCTCCCAAGACGTTGGCCAGCATCCAGGGACCGGGGGCTCGCACTCGGGCCTGGATGTTCTGCAGAGCGATGTCGTCTCTCTCCCAGTTCAGAGGGCGACCCAGGGCTTGTTCGGTGAGGGCACGGTAGCCAGCAACAAGACTCTCGACGTCGTACTCGGTGTGTTGGGCCCCCACGGCGCGTGCCACGTCGCGTGCCGCGTCGCTGGTCACCTTCCCGCTGTTTTTCGTGGCTTGATAGACGGTGGTCAGGAGTTGTTCGGAGCGGTCTTCGAAATCGCGCCAGTAGGCAAACTTGTGGGCTCTTTCGGCCGGGGAAAGCTCCTTTTGTGAACGCTTGTGCATCAGATGAACCAACACGGCGCAGGCCGCCGAGTCCGCACCGCCTGAGAGTGAGAGGATGAATCCTCGGGAGCGACTCTTGCGCATATAGTCGAGAAGTCCCAGAGAGACCGCACGGCTGAACTCCTCTTCTTTGTGGTGGGGGCTGTTCTCCCACTCGGGATGGGGGTCGGGTTTCTCCGTGGGAATCTGATGAGTGTGAAAGGTCTGCTCGACCTTCACCGGTGGTGGCTCTTGATTCCGAAAAAACTGAGGTTGAAAACTCGCTGTACGGGCTCGGGTGACTCGGTTGCGACCGATGTCCACAACCGCCGTTGTCAGGTCCGTATCGTCGAGCGTGAGGCGTGGGCCGCGAGCCACTATGGCACCGCCCGAGGCGATGAGCGCTCCACCATCATAGATGGCTCGCCCGGCTTCGTTGCCGACCAGGTTGGCGTAGACGTAGGCTACGGAATAGGCTCGCGAACCCTCCACCACAAAACGCTCACGAATCTTCTGTTTGCCGAAAGCAAAGTGGCTGGCGCTGGGGTTGAGAATAAGGTCGACGGCCTGTCCTGCGAGTCGCCCGCCTGGGCGGTCGGCAACCCAGGCATCCTCGCAGATCTCAAAGGCTACGCGGAGCGTTCTCTTCTGATGATAGAGGTCAAAGACGTGGTCTCCCAGTGGCAAGGGGCCATCGGGGGAGTCCCACTGGACCTGAGTTGAGGCAGGCCACGACTTGAACCAGCGCGGCTCGTAGTGGATGCCATCACCGGCGAGGTGCTGCTTGGCGCTGAGCCCTACCGGTCGTCCGTCGGCTACCAACACGACGGCGTTGTAGACGGCTCCTCCATACCAGACAGGGAGTCCGAAATTGACGACGATCCCTCGGCACACCGGCAGCAATTCTCGCAGCATCCGCCAGGACATTTCGGCGGTGTCGGGCGAGTGGAACGCGTCTTCGCAGCCGTAGCCGCAAAGACACAGTTCTGGACAGCATAGGATATCGACGTTTTCCTCTTTGGCCCGCTCGATAACCGAGCGCAGTCGGTCACGGTTTCCGGGCCAGTCGAGAGGGGTCTGGTTCAAGATGGCAGCGGCCACTTTCAGGTTCATGCCGACTCGCTTCTCGTCTCGAATGGTTTGCGCCTTGTAGGGAGCCCTCCGTATGGTCAAACTTGACTGGATTGAGGTTGGTGCATGCGGACTGTCAACTGGGGAAAAGGTATCTCGATACCCTCGCGCTTAAAGCGAGCGAGGATTCGGCGATTGAGTTCGCGCTTGACGGCCCACTGTGCCAGAGCAGCCGTACGCACGACAGCCCTGAGGATCACTCCGCTATCGGCCAATTCGTGGACTCCGAGCAAAACGGGTTTTGCGTCGAGCTTTTCGGGACTTTCCTCAGCGAAGAGGGAGATCTCCTCGGCTATGAGGGCGAAGCACACTTCCGTGTCGCTCTCGTAGGCTACCGAGATACGAAAATCGGCTTTGGCGAATTCTCTCGAGTGGTTTTTGATAATGTTAAAGTGTCCGTTGGTAACAATGGTGAGTCCCCCGTCTGATTCTCGAATTCGGGTGGAGCGCAGGTTGAAGCTCTCAACGGTCCCTGTGGCGGCAGCGGTCTCAATGAAATCGCCCAGACTGAACTGGTCGTCGAGAAGAATATTGATCCCGTAGATATAGTCGATAAGAATATCCTTGCCCACGACTCCTATCGCGATTCCGGCGATCCCAGCCCCAGCAAAAACCTGGCCAAGATCAACGTCCAGGGCACTGAAGAACCAGAGGACGCCAAGGACTGTCACCAAAGTGCCAATGAGGAAGTGTCCGCCCTGAGTCATGGTTTCCAGCCTTTGCCTCATCCGAGCGTCCACCGATTTGCGACTCGCGAGATAGGCCTGAGTATACTTGTTGAGAACCATGCAGCCGAGCCGATACAGAATGTCGCAGAATGTGAAGATGATCAGAAAAAAGAAAACTGGTGCAAGGCCGCCCTTGGAGAGAGCCGTAGCGATGGGTTTGAGGACGGGGTGCAGTCCAGCGGCCAGTGACAAGAATCCGAAGAGCACAAAGCTCTTCAGTGACCAGCCCGGTGATTTGAGAACCCTTTTGGAAAAACTATCTGTCAAGGCGAAGATGATCAGAAAGAGAAAGAATAGAGCGGTGACAATATAGGGATAGACGGCCAGATAGTTCGCTGACCTCCAGAACATCTCGAAATTGAGATCCGATTCGATAATCTGCTTCCAGTGAGCCGCGATCTGTCGTTCCAGCTGTTTTTTTCGCTCGTCAGTGAGCCTTGAGTAGTAGCTCGGGGCGTCACTCGGGAGCACGGTCACAAAGGGGACATCACCAATCGTGACGACCGTCATTCCCATAAGCTCCTTGACCTCGACCTGGGGCTTTTTCTCGCCCAAGGAGGTGAGAATACCGTGGTACTGATTCTTGAGAATTCTCTCGCGCTGCAACCCGGTCATCTTGTCGGTATCGCCGAGTTGGAAGAGAAAGGGTTCGTTGAGGGGGCTGAACCCCTGTTCTCGGGGACCGATGGGGGGCAGGGGAAGGCTCTGGTCGTCCAACAATTCTGGCTCATCCCCGATCACGAGGTGATACTCCGTGACCGGAGCGACGACAAGGGAGAGGAGGAGTCCCACTATTCCGATCAAGATGAGGAATCTGTTTCGGGTGAGTTTTGGCTTCTTCACGGTGATATCCTTACGATGGCTTCTTAAACGGGTTGCGTTCAGGCGGTTGTTGGGGAGTAAAGTTTTCCAGTAGGGGTCGGATCAGCACGTTGAGCGGTGCGGCTCGGTGGCGCGCCCAAACCTGGCGAGGAGATGGTTCGGCACCCAAGCGTGCTTTGGGTTCCAAGGCCGTACCACCGAAGGAGACGGAGCGGCATCCCCACTGTAGTGCTCGCTCAATCACGCCTTGCAGAAGCCGAAGATAGATGGGGAGTTCCTGGGCAGCATCGCGGTCGAAGCCCAAGATGTAGCCGATGGCTCGATCGGAATCGCGGATCACGCTCACGAACCCTAAGATCTGGTCGGCCTGGCGCAGGGCCAGAAGGGCGTAGTCTTGGCCTAGTGCACTCTTGAGGCTAGGAAGATAGGTGGAGGCGAACTCTACGGGGCGGACATCGGCTTCACTCCAGACCGCCCGGTAGAGTTGGTGCAGTCTTTCCTGATACTGGTCAGGATCGGCTAGCTCAACGAGACTACAGCCGGCTTTGTCGATCTTCTTGCGTATGCTGAGTGCGGCCTTGCGGTACTTGGATTGAAGCGACGAGAGGTAGTCCTCAAAACAAGTCCAGTCCTTTAGATCGAGAACCATATCCGCTTCCACGTTGACCGGTCGATAGCCGTAGTCCTTGAGCTTGAGGTGACTCGGTTCGTCTGCTGGAAGGTCCCGGATGATCACGAAGTCGGTCTCACCTGTCAGCTTCTCGGATCGGCGAATCCTGTAGAGAGCCTCAGCCACCGAGGGCCAAACGGTTTCTGGAGCGATGCCGGGTCGAATGGCAACGCCACGGTTTCCCCAACAGAGGAGACTTCCACAAACGAAAATGCGAGAGTCGAGCAAGCGGCTCCCTGCAGCAAGAGGCGAGTCTGGCGGGAGAAAAACGGACAGGTTGGCGTCTAAGATCTGGATGACGACCCCTGCGATCGGAGATCCATCTCGGTAGATCAAGGCATACCTAAAGCTCAGTTCTTTCGGACCGTGAAGCTCGAGGCATCTTAGGTATGTGGGGAGAAAGAGCGCGCTTTGCCCTTGTGTGACGCTGAGCCAGTGGTCGCGAACCAAGTATTCCATGGAGTCTGCATAGCAGTATGTGTCACCGGTGGGGGTTCTTCGCACCTTGCGACGCCTGAGTTTTTCCTTGAGATAGCTAAGAGGCATCTGAGGAGCTTCGTTTTTGTCAGCTATGGGCCTACTGGTGGTGAGCAATGGTTACGCGCGGCGTTGGCCCGAGTGCTTCTGCGTCAGGGTTCTCTGGCCGAACTCAGGAGTCCCCGGACCTGTCCTAGAGGGCTTTTAGAGAACTGGGAGGTCGTTGAGTACCGCGATAAAGGCGAGCCATACCTTTTCCGATTCAGCCAGGGGGCTTGGAGGACTGTGTGTTGTTTCGTAGCCTTTAAAGTCTTCGCCGACTCCAATGTTCCGGTATTTCTTGATGCTGCGTTCATACTCACCGATGATCTTGGCCGTGGGGGCAAAGACCCAGTCGATGGTTATCTCGGTGTAGAAAAGGTTCTGCTCTTCATGGGGGTCGCTACTGAGGTCGTAGATCATGGGGATCTGGGGCTTGACGTAAGGTTTTTCGGCGGCGAATGGCTCTTCTGTGTAACGGAAGATCGTCTTGTATAGCTTCCACTTTACAGACATCAGTTCGCCATCGGAACCGAAGAACATGAAGCTGTCGCGGCCGCTCGAGTCACTCTTGCCCAGCAGCAAGTCCGAGGCGTCGATACCATCGATGGGCCGGTCGGTGGGGATGCGGTGCGATTCACCAAGGATCCCAGCAAGGGTGGGCATCCAGTCTACAGCGGCGAAAATCTCATTTGTGACCACACCGGCAGGGACCTTACCTGGCCACCTGACTATCGCAGGCACTCGCATGCTTCCTTCAAACGGTGTGTTGGCAAAATTACCGCGCCAGGGTCCGTTGGAGCCGGGTCCGACCTGGGGGATGAAGCCGCCGTCGGCGTTGTCGCTGCTGAAGATGATGATCGTATTTTCTTCGATACCCGCTTCACTCACGGCGTCTAGGACCTCACCAACGCGGTAATCCATCTCACCGATCATGTCCGCCCATAACCCACCGCGCTTGGTGGACTTGCCTACGAAGTTCGGATTTCCGATGATCGGCGGGTGCGCCTCAGAATAGCCCACATAGACGAAGAAAGGCTTCTTCGCCTCGGCGTTGCGCTTGATGTACTCCACCGTCTTCGGGATGATGTACTTCTCGTCCACGATCGGGCGCACTTCCAGGTCGAGGGGCATCACCGGAACAGACTCCTCGCCCTTCTTTCCGGCCCAGAACATAGGGGCCGGCACGCCGCTCTCTTTGAACAGCGCATAGGATGTCCAGCCCGCCTCTTCCCAACTGTTGGGAATTCCCCACCACTCGTCGAAGCCTTGGTCGTTTGGCAACCGACCTTGGATGTTGCCCAGGTGCCACTTGCCGAACAGGGCGGTAGCATAGCCAGCGTCGGAGAAGAGTTCCGCGATGGTGTACTCCCAGGGCACCATCCCAGAGAGTCCCGCACCGGGAAAAGGGACCGAACTGGTACCCGAGCGAACCGGCATTCTTCCGGTCATGATGGCTGAGCGCGATGGAGTACACTGAACCTCGACGTTGTAGTTGTTGAAGCGCATACCTTCGCTGGCCAACTTGTCGATTCGAGGTGTCGGTATCGTCCCTCCGTAGACCCCGAAGTTACCCCAGCCGATATTGTCCACTAGAAAGAAGACTACGTTGGGTTGTTCTTCTCCAAGGGCCGAAGTCGTCAGTCCGCCCGTCAAAAGACAGGCCGCAAAAGCCGTGTTCAGTAGAAGCTTGAGAATACGCCTTGTCACGCTCGAGTTCAGTGTCATCATTTGCCAAGCTTTACAGAAACGAAATAGTATCCCCCCTAGTAGGGTGGCAGGATCTTACTAGTCAGAAGGGTGCGTTCACAGTCAAAAAGGCTCCCGTACCCTGAGTTCGGCGCTCTGCTCCAAACTCAAAGTAGGCCTTGAGGTTTGTGAAAACAGGTCTCTCTTGGGAACCGAACATATACCCGATCTGAGGACCGACGCCAAAGACCCGGCTCTCATTGTCGCCCAAAAACGGAGCTTGTCCGCTATCAGCGGTCAACTGTTGATAAGCGTAGCCCACACCGCCAATGTAGAATTTCTCGTTCAGGAACTTCGCCACACCCACATCGAGGTGGCTGTCCAAGCCGTTCTGATAATCGGTGTGAGGATTCTCAAAGTTATAGGTCAGTCCGGCCGTCGCTGAGAACTCCCACCCAGACTCAGGATTGAGGTAAGTGTAGGCACCACCCACGTCTATGGAAGCGTGCCCAAGGCCGATATTCACGAGTCGATTCTTCTCGTAGCTACCGATAGGGATGTTGCCAGTACCGTAAGCCATCCAGTTGTGGACGCCCTTGTTCCAATAGAGTTGCGCCGTCGGATAGAGGTCTGCCAAGCCGGTTACGCTGTCAGAACGGCTCCCCGCCAGAGGACCGAAAGCGAGATCGACGTCAGCACGACTGCCCATCGGGGCGATGGCCATGTTGAAGCTGGGTGTGCCGCCGAGGATTTTTGTCTCGGACGTGTAGGTCGGTACAATGAACTGCCCGAGAGCGTCGGCGTCCAAGCCCACAGTCAATCGATCGCCACCGCGACCCAGGGTGCCGCCGGCTCGACCCGAGTACTGATAGGTCATCATGGTCAAGGAGAATCCTTGGGGGGGCGGGGTGGCTGCAAAACTCCCGTACTGCCCGGGTAGCCAGAAGCTCACGCCTCCTTCGTCGGCAGAGGCGGCTAGCGTCAGGGATGCAAGGAGTGCAACAACCAACAGCAGTCGTGTTGTGGGTTTCACTCTTTTCAGGGACAAATGGAACATGCTGGTTCGCCTCTTTCTCGACTTTGACGGCTTCTCTGCCTAGTCTTGACGCTTTCGCTAGGAAGGAATACCACAATCCAAGAACCAGAGCAAACTCTTTAGGGGTACCTCTCAAGCTCTTTCCGGTAATGCAAAGACTGGTCTTATTTCCAGCGTCCCCTTTTGGGTCGGTGGAAGGGTGCTGGCGATGGCGAGAGCCTCGT
>CAZVVF010000051.1:0-1734 GCA_964630575.1 uncultured Burkholderiales bacterium
ACGGCATTCGCTCGTTAGCAACTCGCTCCAAGGCCTGTCGCGTCTCCCTTTTGTCTAGCAGGCTGGGGTCCTTCGCGACTTCTTGCGAGAGCAAACTCAACGCCTCAAAACGCGTTCCCTCATCGTTTCTGAGGTCAAGAATTTGACTCAGGGCCTTACCATCGCGACTCAAATGCTCAGCGAACTGGTCCTGAAAAGCGTCTGGCTTCTCCGTCATAATGACGTGACTCCAGGTTGGGCGCTCGCGCTGAATGTCTTCGGCGCTCACCCCGAGATCGGCGGAAAAATTGTGAGCGTTCGGTTGCCCGGTTTCGACCCGAGAGCGCTCCTGCTGACTCAATTGGTCCAAGGGACTGGTCATAGCGATGACGCTCACTCCATCAGGGATCATTTTGTCTTTGACGTGATCATCGAAGAACGAGGAGCCTTCCTCGACCTGACCATAACCTGGTCGAGCCAAGTGCACCAGAGGGCTGGTCAAGCTCAGACTGACCTGTGTGCCTAGCTCCATGGTCGCGCTCAACCACGCTTTGGAGGCGTTGTACATGAATTCGGTCATCGGATTCAAACGAGCAGCTTGGACTGGGGGAAGCTTCTCCAGGGGTCGTAAGACCTTACTCTCATAGTTGTAGTAGGGCAGGCCCAAGATTCCAGGCGGCGCCGGTGTGGGAAGCCCTTTGCCGACCGGTGAGGACAAGAGCAGGGCTTCTCCCACTCCGTGACCGCCATCGTAGGCGAAGGGGTCATCCTCGCCCAGCACTGGTTCAGGGTTGACAAGCATGTTGTAGGCCACCATACCGCCAGCGCTGTGACCTACCAAGATCGCCTTCGGTGCCAGAGTGTCGACCAGGGTTGAGGCCAGTTTCTCGACCCGGTCAGGGTCGGTGCCACGCTCGGCTAACTCTGCTGCCAGGTCAGCCTCCAGAGCCTGGAGCTGTCCGCTCAGAGAACTCTCGATTCGCGACTGCGGCTGAGCGACAAGATCGCCGACCCGGTTGAGTAAACCCGGTAGCGATCCCCTTATCCTGTCGACGTCGGGGTCGCGCCCACCGTAGAGTTCTCCGTCCAATTGGAAAAACTCGTCCAAAGCCTTTGGGTCTGAGGCATCGAGAGTCTTCAGGTTGAGCTTGGCCACTTCGGCTCTAGAGAGGTTCACTTCACGAGAGGCGATCTCTGTGGATTCTTCGATCGGAGCCCCATTCGTGATGGTGGAGTAAGTTCTGTGATTGACCGGATGTCCCGAACGTAGCGCGAAGTCACGATAGGCTTCAATGCCTTCTTTTTCTACGATCGTGCCGTGGAGGAGAACGACAGGCCGTTGATGACGGGAGAGTTCAACCTGATCACTAGGAAACTCCAGCGCTCTCTCTTCGACGTCCCTTGGCGAGCGACGAGGAGAAAACACTGCAGGCAGGCCCGAACGTATGCCAGCAGATCCTACGGTCATGGCCCCCATCTTACCCTCTTAAATCATCGAGGTTGTTAAAGTCTTGTACCAGTCTCATTACGAATCCTGAAAAAGATTCCGCCCGCGGCGCTGTGTCACAAGGGGATATAACATTCCTGAAACATTCTGTGATGCCGTTTTACCCTGGTTTTACTCGCTTACCTCATAGTGTCAGTATACCAAGTTCGTCGCAGGAGAGAATACAATGGGTGCACAGCCACAAATCCTTGAATCACAACATCAAAACGTGAGTCTAGCCACACTCGATGAGCTAGAACTCCACCTGA
>CAZVVF010000051.1:1744-11198 GCA_964630575.1 uncultured Burkholderiales bacterium
CCACGCCCCATCTCCACGCAAAGCCTCCTTTTTGGAAGCCTACTTTAGCGAGATCAACTACTCTTCGTTCTCCACAGGCGCCACCCTCAAGACCAACCTGAAATCCCCAAAGAATGGCAACGCTGGGTGTCATCGTGCTCGCATCTCGGCGCGATGAGATTCCCCGCAGCATCGCCTCTCGGAGCCCCTCAGTACAGATAGCTCGCGATATTCTCCCGATACAAGGAGTTCACCGAGAGCGCTTCCTGTCTCCAGGTGGGAAAGGTTGGCATCTGGTGCAACCTTGAGGATTGATACTCGAAGAACTGCTGTACGGGAAAGGTCTCCCACAGGTTCTCGCTCGAGCGATAGAAAGCCAAGACCGAATCGACCACGTTTGGCTCCACCTGCGAGCCCACGGCCAGAGACAAAACGGCCTGACGACGATTGTAAACTGACTTGTCGTTCTCCATGGTTTCGACCAGAAACGTCCTAACACTCTTTCCCGTCCCAGGGCTCAGCTTCTGTTCTGGCAGCGAATTGAAAAGACCCAAGACCGCGATCGCCTCTTTCTGTGGGAGTTGGGGAAACTCACTCATAACCTGATGAGCAATGGCATCGTGGTCCTCTGAGAAACCGAGACTCGCCAGGATCTTGGATTGGTCCTCTTCGGACAAGGGTGCCACGGAACGGTCATCGAGACCTCGATAGTAGGCCACCCCCGTTCCGCTCGGTTCCAACACCTTCAGAATGCCTCCCTGATTGCCCACCACTAGCCTCTTCAGACTCGGGGCCAAAGAACGCGATCCCGTATCGCTAGACACCGGTGAAGACGCTCCTTCAACCGTCTCACCAATAACGACCGTCTTGGTCGCCGAATTCCATCCGACTTGCTCACCGAGGGCCTGGGCGACAAACCTGAGGGGCACGTAGGTCGTCCCGTTGGTCAAGCGCGCCGGGGTATCCAAGAAGACCCTTTCACCGTTGACCGTGGCGGAGGTCGTGTTCGGTCTGAGTTGGACGCGATTGTCACCTCGCACGGCGGTGATGGTGGAGTTTCGATAGTCGACCGTGGCGTTGAGAGCCTGGAAAACGGACCGCAGCGGAACCAATACTCGTCCACTGCTCAACAGAGGAGCGGGACTGCTCGGCAGCTGCTCGCCGTCGACGGTGACGGTAATCGCAAAGGCCGGAGTCACCATAAGGGCCAGAATAATCAAGAGACGTTTCATGAGAACCTCCAAAACTGTGTTCCATGGTTCTAACCTACCGAGCAACACGCTGTTCCAGTGTTTCGGGCTTCTTTAGCAGACCCTTACGATCTTCAGCAGAGCTTAAGAAAGGCGGCTCTAGGCTCCCTGGTCCGGCAGACTATCCAGCAAGCGTGGAGCGAAAAAGGGCACGAACCCACTTCGCTTCGTCGAGTCCTTGGCGCTCTGAATCTGCTCTGGTCGGTTCGTGTACTCTACCGTGAGAACCGTCTTTCCAGCCGTCTTGAGCTTTTCCAGATAACCATTCATAAACTCGGTGACCTCCCGAGGGGTCGATCGATTGTCTCGACCCTCATATCCGAAGTACAGCTCTTCACGGCCGATACCGTCGATGGCCTTGAGGTAGGAGGGTGAGGCTGTGAGCTCCTCGGCGTTTTGAGCAAAGATGAGAAAAGTGGGCTTCTTCTTTTTGGAGATTTCAGACAACCGAACCACAAAATCGATCATCTCCTGACGCCCCTGGTCACGACCCTTGTCTCGATAGTACTCGTAGGCGTCCACGAGATCGAGATAGACTCCATCGTAGCCAGCCTCCAAGCGCTCCAAGAGACTCGCTTCCATAATCGCTTGCCACTTCGGGTCCCAAAAATGAACCTTGTAATTTCCCGGCCATTCGGGATTCTCGTCCTCCAGAAAGTCGGGCGGAGTATGCTCCCAATGGGCCTGCCAGTAAGCCCTGTAGTCCTCCGCCTCGCCAACCGAGAGATAGGCCAGCACCCTGATCCCTTGACGGTGAAGCTTGGCCAGGTCGCCCGAGGAAATTCCCGGCTCGCTATCACCGTTAAAAAAAGGCTCCAGGACCACCAGGTCAAGCTCTTTGTCGAGCAACTCCGAAATCTCGATATCCTGAAGGATGAGGGCCCACTTCTCGATCTTTGGCTCGGCTCTGGCGAGATCGTCGCTGTGCCCGAGTCCGGGAAGGTTCCACTCGCTCCTGGTCAACTGGGAACACCCACACACCGAGCCGAGCAGAACGAGAAGGAGAACGGTATGGAACGCCTTCAATTCGTCATTTTTTGTGGGTGCCGTCGCAAAACGGTGCAGCGCCCGACTTGCCACAACCGCAGATCCACAGAGTCTTATCTTTGTCGTACTTCAGAAGATCGGGACGAAATTCAGAACCTTTATGAGAACCGTCGCACAAGGGAGGATTGCCGGTCTTGCCACAGCGACATACGGCGGCGGTCTTTCCTGCTGGAAGTTTGAGTTCAAAGGGTTCATTTTGCCACATGCTGAGCCCTTTCGTGTTTTTTCAATGGAGTTCCCGTCAAAGGCAAAAAAGGTGACCTTGGAGGCGATTAAAAACCACTGTGCGTGGAACCTCTTGGATTCCATTGCGTCCTATATCCAGTAAAGGAATATCAAACCATGAGATCACTATTAGTCCTATGCCTGCTCCTCTTTCTAGGGACCTGGAGCGCCGCCGACGAGAAAGACAAAGAGGTCGAGCCCCCCACCATCGAGTTCCAATTTCCTCAAGTCGAAGGTCTTGAGTCCTTCCTGGACACCTATCGAGACAACCTTCGCCAGGAAGTCATGTCAGAGTACGAGTTGGCCAAGAGCGAGGATGGCATCTACAACCCTTGGAGCCTCCATCTTGAAGCCAAGATGACCTACCAGGGTCCCTTCTGGTCCATGCTGGTGAGCGGCTACGACTATCGCGGCGGAGCCCATGGGATGCCCTACATCGACGTCCTGTACTTTGACCCCGAAACGAAGCAACCCATCAGCCAGGAGGACTTGCTCACTCCCCAGAGCTACGAACGACTCTCTCAACTCTGTCGCGCAGGTCTGATCGAAAACGAGTTTGCCGCAGACGATGAATGGATGCTGAAGGGGACCGAACCCGATGCCAAAAATTTCCAACTCCTGGTCCCCTACGACGAAGAGGTCCAGGTACTCTTTAACAGCTACCAAGTCGCCCCCTACGCCGCCGGTGTCCCCTCCGTCAAGCTGCCTTGGTCGGAGGTGAACCCGATCCTAAAAGAACAGTTCCAGAAGCTCTAACCGAAGTACCTCAGGATCGTCAAAAACACGAGCCCGAGGAAGAAAAAGACACCTGAAGCGACCATCGATTCCCTGGCCCGATACGAATCGTCCACATACAGGTAGTAAAAACAGAAAAGGGGTGCAGAGAGAATGTGCAAGCCGAACAGCCCCCCAAAGAACAGGGTGAACTCCAACAGCTCTGGACCCGAGGCCACTTCTTCCAACAGTCCAAAAATGGCCCAGGCGATAAAGAGAAACCCTAAGCTCTTCCAACCCCACCAGGGCATCTCGTGATCTTTCACCTGGGTCTTCCGCTTCACCGGGTGTTGACCCGACTCGCTCTTGGGACGGAAGAGTTCTCTGCTGAGGGTCTCGGCTTGTCCCTCCATTTCGTTGGTCTCGGCACCCACCTGGTCCGACTGCGCCAAGGCCGCAACCGGCGGCTTCGCTTCGAGGTCCGCCTTGGCGGACGGCCCGGGAGCCTCCATCGGACTTCGGGGGTGGCGCTCCGGGGGATAACCTCGGTCCACATTCTCCCCTGAGTCAATGTCTATCTCGTAGACCTCTATCTCGTCACGATTGGTCCCGATGAAGGCGACTCCGTAGCGATCGCCAAGGGCGGCGACCGTCTCATCACCGAGGCGAATGGAACCCGGTGGGCAATCCTTCTCAAGATGTCCAGCCTGGTCGACCGTTCGACTGGCAAATTCTCCAAGCGTCCGTCGCGGATCGTAATAGACCAAACCCGTGCGAATGCCTATGCGAACCTTGAGAGAGTCGGGCAAGGACTGATGCCGCGCCCCCACGCCAACAACCGCGCGCTGAACCTGCACAGCCGCATCCACGCCGTTGATGGGGTCACCGAAAAGAGCGATCGCCCCGTCGCCTGACCAATCGTAGCGCTCACAACCATACTCCTCGAGAATTTTGTTGATGGTGCCTCGATAATCCTGAAAAGCGCGGTCGGCGATGAGAGTTTGGTTAGGGATCTTGATCTTCGAAGAACCGGCCAGATCGAGCATGACGATGGTGAGACGACGCTTAAATCCCTTGTCGATGGCATCCTTGACCTTTTCTCGGGCGTTCACAGCCGCATCCATGCTGATAGCGCCGGCTTCTACAGAGCTCAAGAACTGAGTCAGACTACCCTTCGCTTCGGTTACGGGTGCACCGAGTTGGAGGAGAGCCTCTCTCATCTCACCTGCTGATTGGTAGCGCTCGGCTGGAGACTTCTTCAAACCCTTGTGGACGATCGCTGCCAAGTCCGCTGGAACATCGGCCAGTGAGCTTAAGGATGGCGGCTCGACGAGCACTTGCTTTTTGATGATCTCAGCGAGAGTCTCTCCGCAAAAGGGGTTTGTTCCACTCAGGAGTTCATAGAGAATGAGCGCCGTCGCATAGACGTCTACCCGAGCGTCGACCTCTTTCCCATCAAACTGCTCCGGGGCCATGTACTCTGGGGTCCCTATCACCATTCCGGTCTTGGTCAGCTTCTCCGTACCGGCCATTCGAGCGATAGAAAAATCCGTCAAAAAGACCGATCCATCCCTCTCGATCATAATGTTCGCAGGCTTTATGTCCCGGTGAACGATGCCCTTGCTGTGGGCGTAGTCGAGAGCATCGAGCGTGTTTTCGATGATATCCAGAGCGACATCGAGTGGGAGCTTCTTCTTGAGTTGCAGCAGGTCGCGCAACTCTTGCCCTTCGATGTAGTCCATGACGATGGCAAAATTGTGCCCCTCTTCGACCAGGTCGAAGATCTTCACGATGTTCTTGTGGCGCAGGCTCGCGGCCATCTTGCCTTCACGCCGGAATCGCTCCAAAAACGTCTTGTCGCGCACAAGTTCTGGAGCCAGAATTTTGAGGGCGCACTCTCGGCCCAGAGAGGCCTGCTCGGCGAGAAAAACCGTACCGGTTGCCCCCCGACCGAGTTCTCTCATCAACCGAAAGGCACCGAGTTTTTCACCTGGTTGAAGACTCACCTGGTTATCTTCCGTTGAAGCTCAGGACAACCTGCCTGCTATTCCTCTGCACCGTTCTGAGATGGCTTCACCATCTTCTGCTGAACAGCGCTCTTCTCAGCATCCTCTTTGCGGATGTCGTGGGATTTTTGGAAATCGGCCTGAGCCTCATCCTTTCGCCCCAGCTGCTCTAAACAGTTTCCCCGGGCATCCAGAGCCCGAGGGAAGCGCGGGGCAAACTCGAGGGCCTTGCTAAACTGCTCCACAGCCTTCTCAAACTTTCCGCTCTGGGCCAAGCCCATACCCATCTGAAAATAGAGCAAGGGGCTTTCTGGGTTGCGCTCGATGGCCTCTTTGAGAACTTGGAAGGCCTCTTTCAACTTACCAGCTTCCCGGTAGGCACCTACCACGACCTGAATGATCTCACCGTGGTTGGGATGCGCTTCCAAAGCTCTCTGAGCTTCTTCGAGTAAGCGGGAGCGTTCCAACTGGGCGGTCAGAGCGAGTGTATTGAGCCAGTTGTTGGCCGCCTCAGGCGCTTTCTCAACGGAAAAACGATAGCTAGCCAGGGCTTCTTTAGCATCACCATTGAGGAGACTCAAAGCACCTTCGAGAGCCGCGATCGCGGCCTCGTCAGCATCGTGCTTCTCCGCCAAATCGATCGACTCACGCGCCTTGGCTGCATCTCGAACCGCGAGATTGATCTGCCCGCGGCTGAGCAAGAAGGAAGGGTCGTGGCACCCCAAATCGTAGCAGGCTTCCAGCTCTTTGAGCGCGTTGGGCACGTCGCCAACCTGGGCCAACAGGATTCCTCTCAAACCGTGGTAGCGGCCGTTCATAGGAGCCCCATCGATAGCCTTGAGGTAATCCTCGTGGGCTCGCTGGAAGTCCCCAGTCAAGAAGTAGAGCAGACCGCGACCCGAATAGCCCTCGTGGCATTCGGGGTCTTCTGTCAGCGCCTCGCTGAACAAGGAGTGGGCCTCTTCCCAGCGGCCTAATCCTGAGAGGGCTCGGGCTACCGAGACCTTCACCAAAGGAGTCACTGGGGTGACGGTATGGAGAAGTTCTAACGCCTCGTCGAAGCTCTGTTCGTCGAGAAGGTTCCTGGCTTTGTTAAGGGTATCCGACATGTCCTGAGATTGGCTTGCGGAGGCGATTTACCTGCGGACAAGGGCAGTTTTGCCTCAGAACTCCAGGTTCTCTGAAAACAGTTTGTAGATCCGTCGATATTCGTCGAGCCAACTTTCCGGCTCCACAAAGCCGTGAGCCTCAAGCGGATAGAGCGCCATCTCCCAATTCTTCTTCTCCAGTTGAATGAGTCGCTGAGTCAGACGCACGGTATCTTGAGCCACGACGTTGTCGTCGAGCATGCCGTGACACATAAGAAGCGGTTTGCTCAAACCTTCAGCGAACTCGATCGGCGAACTCCGCAGATAGCTCTCAGGGTCTTCCTCAGGAGTATTGAGAATTCGAGCGGTGTAACCGTGCTCGTATTGCGCCCAGTCTGTCACCGGGCGCAGGGCCGCACCACAAGCGAAGAGGTCCGGCTCCTTGAAGAGGGCCATCAAGGTAAGAAAGCCGCCATAGGAGCCTCCGTAAACCCCGACTTGGCGCGGGTCTATTCCCTCGTTTTTGACGAGATAAGCCACCCCATCCTTGAGGTCCTCCAACTCCGGCGTCCCCATCTGTCGATAGATGGCCGTGCGCCAATCTCGGCCGTAGCCTGCCGAGGCGCGATAATCCATGTCCAGAACGGTCACGCCCTGGCGGCTCAAAAGAGTGTGAAACATGAACTCCCGAAAGTAGTAGGCCCAGCCCTCGTCGGCGTTCTGTGTATAGCCAGCGCCGTGAATGAAGACAACAGCGGATCTCGCTCTCGGCACACCATCGGGTGGGAGATACAACTTGGCCCTGATACCTCGACTGTGATGGCTCGAAGGAATATCGACAAATCGGGGGAGGGTCCAATCGATATTCAAAAAATCCCGGCTCGCCAAGTGAGTGATCTGTGTCGCCTTGGCTCCCTTTCGAGCCGGTTGAAGAGAGATCTCCGGGGGACTCGCCGTGGTCGAATGGAGCAGGACCAGTGTCTCCCCGTCAGGGGATAGGTCAAAATCGGTTTTCCCGCCCAGTTGGGTGATCTTCACGGTCTGTCCCGACAGGTTCGTTCGATAGACATCATAGCGACCCGGGTCCTCTTGATTGCTGCGGTAGAAGAAGGACCGACCATCGGGGCTCGGGTGGATGGACGTGACTTCAAACTCCCCCTGGGTGAGCGCTCGCGTGGTGCTTCCGTCCCAAAGGTAGAGGTGCGCGTATCCCGTTTTCTCTGACTGATACCAAACCGAGCCCCCATCGGCCGTCCAGCCGAACTCATTGAGGTCCCAGGCGTGCCAGGCATCGTCGTGAAGGTGTTCAATGAGTTTGACCTTGGCCGCCCCAAAATCGAATTCGACCAGCCAACGCTCCTCGAAATCCTCGCTAAAGAGGGAGAGAGCCAAGCGTCCCTTGGAACTCCACTCAGTGTCCTCCACAAAGACCTTGGTCTCACTCGAGTAACCTGGCAATCCCTCCAGAGAGATCGCAGCGATCGCTCCGCTGCGCAGGTCCAGCAGCGCCAAACGATGGTCCTGAGGGTCCACGGCACCCACCTTGGCCCTCAGGGATTCTGTCTTCACGCTTCCATCACGATTGAGATAGACAGGCATTTGGTCTGGCTTCTTTGTGCTCTTTCCCGAATGGATCAGGAGCGCTCTGCTCTGGCTTGGACTCACTTCCAAGCGAAACAGTTGCCGGTCCTCTCCTAGGTAGAAGCGCGGAATGCCCTCGTCGAGGTCCCTTTGCGCTCGCTCCTCTTCACGCTCTTTGAGAAGCGGGAACAGACGGTCTTGCTGCTGACTCCTAAAGTCCTTACCCGCTCGGGGCTCCTCTTCAAAGAGGAGCTCCGCCACCTGCTGCTGACCCCCTGTCGCTAGGTCGTAGATAAAATAATCTCCCTCGGAGCGAAAAACGAACCGCTTCTGTCCCAGCCAACGGCACTCATCCTCAACAGCCTTGGTTCGTGTTAGGCGAGTCGACAGAGGGTCTGACAGAATAAGGTCCCCTGCAAAAGAAGAGATCGCGCGTTCGCCCAACCGGTCCACCGAGGTGGGTAGGCTGCTCGTCTTGTGAGTCGCGATCACCTCACCTCGGGTGTTGATCTCCACAACCTCGTAACCTCGCGGGTCGGCATGGCCCAGGTAAAAGATGCTTCGACCATCGGGCCCGAACGCCACCTCCTCGGGCCACATGCCGATCCAGCGAGGGTGCTGCATGATCTTTTCGAGCGTGAGTTGCTCTTCGGCTCCGGCACCACCTATCAGGTAGACCACTATCAGCAAGAGGGTCTTAAAGGTTGTCTTCATACACTGGAATTACAAAGAGTGGGTCTGCGCTCCTGTGTGGCCATCCTTTGAGACCGCCAAGCCCGATGGGGCAACTCAGCTTAGGCGGCTAAGGGGGTTAAGGCCAGAGTGACTTCGCTATCGAAGGCCAGGCCCGCAATGACGCGGGTTGAGTTGGGCAGCGGTTGGGTCCACACGATACGAGCGCGCGTGGTATGAAACTGGCCCAACTCGTCGGACAGAGACACTCGAATGTGCTCGCCTGCAACCGAATTCCAGGGGAGTATGAGGCGGGCTCCACGGCGATCGATCTCGATCGACTTGACTTCAACAGGGCCTTCATGGTGACTCCACGCTTTGATCGACTCGGGGCAAAGGCGCTCCCGGAGACGCCGACGCCTGCAACGAGAAGCCTCATAGGCTTTCCGGAAGGTCATTTTATTTCGCTTGGTGGTCAATTTCAGTCGTCCTCAAGACTATCGTCCCACCACTAGTATGTTTGTCTAGGGGCTGGTTAAAAATTTGTTAAAAGTCGGCTCAACGCCCCACAACCTCTTTGGGCTCTCCAGGCTCAACTCCGACCAGGCGACCCCCCTTCATCTCGTAGACCTTGTCCGCGATATGTCGAAGAGCGTTGTCGTGGGTGATGATGAGAACTCCGGGTGAATCCTCTAGGGACTGAATGGTGGTGAGAAACTTGCACACCGAGTTTTCGTCGAGGTGGTTCGTCGGCTCATCGAAAAAGAGGAATGCGGGCCTCTTCAGAAGGGCCCGAGCCAAGCTGACCCTCTGCTTCTGACCGCCCGAGAGCAGCGTCCCTTCATTGCCGATCTCAGTATCGAGACCCTGGGGCATCCGCTCCAACCAGTCC
>CAZVVF010000052.1:0-11151 GCA_964630575.1 uncultured Burkholderiales bacterium
GCCACTTCCGTGGGCCAAGAGCGCGGAGTAGGAGTCAGGGTCGAGCTTGAGACTCTCCTCAAGGGACTGGAGTCCCAACTCCGTCTCTCCCTCGTTGAGGGCCAATATGCCTCGCAAGGAGAGCGCCACAGCACTCGGTCTGTAGGCGATCATTTGCTCGAGTTGCTCTTTGGCCGCTGTAGGGTCTTGCCACTTTTGCCTGCGCCAAGGTGTGACGGCCTTGAGGTCCCGGCCACGGCCTTTACTAAACAGCAGACCGCTATCGTCCCACCAAGTGAGATGCCACTGGTCTGACTCAAAAAGGTCTTCGACCAACTGCTCCGTGGAGTCCACTTGGGTGGGATGATGGAGCATCACCTCTGTTACGGCAAACCGCTCCAGAAGCTCCAGGCGCTTGGGATTGCGATTCAAAATGTTGTGGAAATCGATCAGGAGCTGCTCCTTATAGAGCGCTGTGATGCCATGGATAAAGGGGCGCTTCTGCTGGAAGACGAGATAGTTTCCAAACTCGTAGGAGTTGAATATCTGACCGTGGTCAGCGGGCAACTCTTCGGTGAGGCCTTTGGGGTACTTGGGACCGAGGGAGCTGAGACGCTGGAGCGGCTCTCCCAGCCAGCCCGTGTAGAGCAGAGCTGCCAGGCAGAGGGCGAAGGGGATCTGCAGCCGACGCGGGGGCTCTCTCAGGGCCAAGAAAGAGGCCACCATGGGGACTAGAACGGGTAACAGTTCTCCGACGGCTCGTTGGGAGCGTACGGCCATAAAAACGAAGACGACGGCTATGATAGCGTTGCCCCAGGGACCAACCTTGCGCTTGAGACAGAGGCCAAAGGCCAACGCGCCTATCAGCACCAAAGGCGCGAGTTCCAGAATACCCCGGGCCTCCAAAGGAGCCCACTCCAAAACACCGGAGATCGCTTGGTGGTTGCCAAAGTGGTCGGTGAAAAAGGCTGGAAACCACCATCCATGGGGGCGAACCAGAGTTGCAAAACCCGCCACGGCTAGTGCCAAAACCCTTGTTTTCCAGGGGAATTTCCGCGTGAATAGCCAGAGGAAGAGGCACACACAACCAGCGACCACCCCTTGGTGGGTGTTTGTCCAGACGGCCATAAGAATCGCCAACGGTAGGTACGGGAAAGAATTTTCGTCCCCCCTTTTTTGATGCCAGATGAGCAAGCTGAGAAGGGCTGCCAAAAGGAGGTCGGTGAAGAGGACGGTACGGAGCAGGAAGCGCCCTCGGACAGTCCACACGCCGAGAAGAACGATCAGCGATGACCAAGACGCGGACAAACCAAAGAGCCGGCAATTGCCGTAGGTCACACCGGCGATGGCTGTGATGAGGAGGCTGCGAAGCAGGACGAGTCCGGGTATTCCAGCGGCTTTGTAGAAGAGGAAACAGACGACTGAGGCAAGCCACGACTGGTTCGCGTGGCGACCAAAGGCATAGATTTCCGTTGTGCCAAGGAAGCTCTCGCTCCAGGGTATTTCGAACTGCTCTACGACGTGTCGTCCAATTTCGAGATAGAACCAAATGTCGAAGCCTTGAATCGGCATCAATGTCCAACAAAAAATGATAAGCAGAGTCAGCCAGAGCCCGAGTCGCTCCCTCGTCATTGAACTCTCAAAGCTCTGTGGAGCTCGCTCACAATCATCCCTGAACAGTTAGGACTCTCGGCGGGAGATCCCTGTGGCTCGGCGCTTGTGTGCCTATGCTCGTTCAGCAGGCTCCGGGAGGCAAGGAACCGCTACAGCGCGGATGGAATATTTGTCGATGAGTACTCGTAACAACCTGGGGGTCTTTTTCTTTATCGATACACTCTCGGCCACCGAGGCGGGAGACTTTGCCAGGACCGTGGAGGCCCTGGGCTATAGGGCTCTGTGGTACCCGGAGGCGGTGGGGCGCAACAGCATGGTGACGGGAGCTTGGCTTTTGGCTCAGACCGCGAGCTTGACCGTGGCCAGCGGTATCGCCAACATCTTTGCCCGCGATGCCCAAGCTTCCGCCTCTGCTCGGCTCGCTCTCAACGAGATGTCGGGGGGACGCTTCTTGATGGGATTGGGTGTTTCTCATGCAGGTTTGGTGGAAGATGTGCGCGGGCACAGCTTCCAGAAGCCGCTTCAGCGGATGCGCGACTATGTTGAGAGAATGAAGAGCGCAATCTACCAAAGTCCCATGCCAGAGAACAACAATGAACTCGTGATCGCAGCGCTCGGTCCCAAAATGACGGCCCTGGCGGGAGAACTCTCCGATGGGGCCCACTCTTACAATGTGACTCCTGAGCACACCGCCAAGGCTCGTGAGATCTTAGGACCCGAGAAGAAGCTGTATGTCGAGCAGAAAGTTCTTTTGGAAACCGATCCTTCGAAAGCTCGCGCCGTGGCGAGAGAGAGTCTCGCGCCCTATCTGTCTATGATCAACTATCAAAAGAACTGGGCCCGATTAGGCTTTACCGACTCTGACTGGGAACAGCCCAGCGACAAGCTGCTAGACGCCATGGTGGCTTGGGGCGACGAGTCGGCTCTTCGCAAACGAATCGAGGAGCACTTTGAGGCAGGCGCTGACCAAGTCTGCATTCAGCCGCTCACAGACCCGGGTGAAGTTTTGAGATTGTTGGCTCCGAGGGGCAGCGCCTCCGAGAACGACCCTCTCGAGCGTGGGACTATTCGGCGCTAGGGAGTGCCTTCTGTCAGGCCTTGAGAGTCGCTAGAGGAACTTTTAGGACTGCGTGAATCCCCTTGAGGGGGTTCACCATTTGAGTGACCCTGAGGTCAACGTAGACACTCGAGAGGGCGAGCGCCTGCGAGCGGGTGAGCTGAGTGCCTTCAACGATGAGGGTCAACATTTCATTGATCGCGCGAGAGGCCGCCTCATCGAGTGACTCGGCGACTCCAAAGGTGATCCATTGCTCGTTCCGTTTTGCGCGTGGGGTCCTGATCTTGAGGTTCGGGTGATGGACCAATCTGAAGTGAACTTCTTCCATCGGACATTCGATGGCCCTACCGGAAATTTCGCCATCACCTTGGGCGGCGTGGGCATCGCCCACCGAAACCAGTGCCCCTTCGACCTCAACTGGCAAGTAGAGGGAGCTTCCTGCGGTGAGGACCTTCGCGTCGAGGTTTCCGCCACATCGGGGGTGAGGCCACCAACCAGGCATTCGCTCCTTGTCGGAACTGGCAACCCCTACACAACCCAGAAAGGGAGAGAGAGCAACCGAGTGTCCCCACTGGTTCGTGACCCTGCCGGAGGCGGAGTCGATATCCCAGAATATGCTTGTTTTTTCTTGCTCGACGCCGACCAAACCGGAAATGTGTTGCTGGGCTCCTCCACCGGAAGTCCACCCCCAGTTGGCTGGCTTGAAAGCTAGAAACTGAACCTCCAGAGTCGACCCCGGATTGGCCTTGTTCACGTAGATTGGGCCAGTGAGAGCAGGGCCGTTGTCCAAAACGGAATCAAGATCCTCGATCTTTTCAAGGACTTTCCCGGCGACCACGCGTTCTGTGCGCCAGCCGACCTCTAGGGTCTGCGCACAGATACGGTCGCCGCTCTCAACACACAAAACAGGTTTGTTGTCACGGTGATAGGTTCCGTGAAGATTCCTGCGAACGGCTGACAGCCGGTGTGTTGCTCTCTCCATACGGAGAGCCTTTCGTCATTTCTTCTAGGGAAGCCCTTTTCCCAGGCTGGGATGGTAACTCAGGCTCGCTCCGTGTCTTCGGCTCTGACCAGAAGTACCGGAGCCATTGAGAGGCGCAGAAGATTCTCGGCGACGCTTCCGCAGACCCACCGATTGAAGCCGCCGCGACCATGGCTCGTCATCACCACAAGATCGATGTTCTCCCGATCGATGAGGCGCAAAAGCCCGCGTGCGGCCGAGCCAAAATCGAAGGCGGTTTCGACGCTGATGGAGTCATCGATGCTCTCGGCGACGCTGGAGAGGTGACTCTCCATCTGTTGAATCTCCTCGTCTCGTGAGACCAGTCCAATCTCCACTCCGACCGCCTCGTCGACTTGACCGAGCACTAGGGTCGCTCCGGTGGCACGGCAAATTTTCACCGCTTCGGGAATGGCTTTCTGGCTGAGTTCGTAGCCGTCCAGGGGAACCAGAACTCTCTTTATGTCACGCAGCCGAACTTGTCGCTCTCTCAGAACCAAGACAGGGCAACTCGATTTGCGAATGACTTTCTCAGCGACACTCCCTAAGATCAGTTGATCAAACTGGGAACGACCGTGGCTCGTCATGACGATGACGTCGAATTTCGAGGACTGCTCCACAATAGTTTCGGCTGGGCTTCCGAGAAAAACCTTCGTCGAGCACTCGAGGCGTTTGGCCTTGAGTGCTTCGGATTTTTGCTTGAGGTATTCTTCGCCTTCGGGGATCTCGCTCTGCAACGGCACAACCTGAACCAAAGAAAGCTCCGCCTGACGTTGTTGGGCTAAGTCCGCAGCGAACTCAAGCGCTCTCTCGGCAAACGGCGAACCGTCCAGTGTAACCATAATCTTCTTCGTCATATTGCACCTTGTCTGAGCCCTGCTTTAAGAACTCGTCGTGTAGTGGATGTCGGGTTCATTGTAGAGGGACAACTCAAACAAGACGATGATCTCTGTCATACGCTGAAAGAGCCGTGATGAATTCGGCTATGGGGCCCTGACCGGGCCCCCGGCGGTCTGTTATGGGAAGTGGTCTCTAATTTTGCGATAGAGCCGATAGAGGGGGAGCCCCAGATAGAGCAGCGCTGTGTAGGGGGCGCGTTGCAAGTGCTTGCGGAGTCTAGCCAAGGGACAAGTCATGACCCTTTGGCGCAAGCCCCTGACGAGAATGTAGTGTAGCTCGACCATTTCCGACAATGGCTTTGCCCACCACTTGGAGTCCGACACGGACCTCCAGCCAGCCCAGTCGGTCTTGTCAAGGAAGCGATAGAAGTTCGCTTTTTCTGTGCTTCTCACTAGAGCTGAGTCCGCCTTACTGGCTCCGGAAAAGTGTCGAATTTTGGGAGTGAAATAGGTCTTTGGGTCTGCCAAGTCTCGGTAGATATCAAAGTCCCAGTTTTCGATCAGGGCTATCGGCTCGATCAGGTTCCAGGTGGGACTCAAGGCTAGAACCTGGCCTTGGAGTATGATGTTCAACTCATCTTGATCGTGGAGGACGGAGTCCTGGTGTCGATCTCCAAAGTGTTGCTCGACTTGGCCGGGGATATCCCTCGAACGCCACAACCTCAGATCGATCAGTAGGAATCCTGTATTGAAATAGGGGCCCTCACCAGGGAAGTTCAGAGCGTTCTTGCGGGCCTGAGTTTGGAGTTGTTCGGCGATGCCAAAATATCGATAGCCGGGATCCCAAACAACACCCGCCACCTTGCCGTCGAGTTGCAGATTCCACAACTCGGCGATGTCTCCGTGAACAACGACATCCGTGTCTAGGTAGAGAGCCTTGGAAATTGAGGAGGGAAGCACATCTCCCAAATAGATTCGATACCAGTATCCGTAGCCAGGATCGCGAGCCAGTTCTCCGAGTCGATTCTCTATTGAGTAAAAGTTGACGGAGCTTGCGAGATCTTTCCAGCTATCATTGATCCGCTGGATCTGGGCTTCATCGAGCAGGGTGTAGAGGATATGAAAACGGACCCGCTCTGGTTGGCTGCAGTTCTGTAGCAACGAGCGGCCCGCCACGGCGAGATATTTGAGGTCCTTTTCGCGATTGGTCGTGAAGACGACATCGAAGAACTCGTTTGTTTGTTCACTCAATTTTTTCGACACCAAGGACTCTGGCATCCCTCGATTCGGGTCAATTCCAAAGCACAGGGCTCCTCTCGAATTCCGCTCTCTCCGCGAGGCGGGGGATAGTGGACCACGCCCATCGTTCTTAGGACTTTCCGAGGAGCTTGCGAAGTCCTCGGTAGATCGGGATCGCCGGATACAGGAGGGTGAGATAGGGAGAGCGGCTGAGGACACGACGAAGTCGTTGTCCGGTATCGGCCAGGGCCCGTTGTTGGAAGCCTCTCGTGAGGATGTAGTGGAGTTCGAGCAATTCCGTGAGGATTCGACCAAGCAGAGAGCGGTCGTTGTCAGACCTTGAGCCCGCGTATTGGGTTCGGTCGAGGTATTCATAGAACTCCTGCTTGAGGGACCTTCGGACAAGCCACGAACTCGGCTTGTGAGGACCGGCGAAGTGCTGGATCTTGGCCTCAAAATAACGCTCTGGTCGGTCTAGGCCGTGGTAGAGGCCAAAATCCCACTTTTCATAGAACTCCAGGGGCTCTATCAGGTTCCAAGCGGGGCTCAGGGGATATACCCGGTCCTGCAAAAGGAGGTTCAGTTCGTCTTGATCGTAGAACCGGGTCTGATTTCGGTGGGATGCAAAGAGCTTGTCGAGGGTTTCAGGGACACGCTCTTTTCTCCATTGAGCCAGGTCCAGGAACAGGACCCCGGCGTTAAAATACTCCGCGTCCTTTGAAAATTCGAATCCCGCTGCTCGCTCCAAGACCGAAAGTTCGTCGCGGTAGTTGTAGACTCGCGCGCAGGGGTCCCAAACGGCGGCGGCGATCTTGCCTTGCAACGGGATAGACCAAAGCTCCGTGATGTCTCCTCGAACCATCACGTCGCAGTCCAGGTTTAAGAGGAAGTCGATCTCCTCTGGCAAGATGTTCCCGAACCAGGTCCAGAACCAATAGCCATAGTGAGGAGCGTTGCTCCTCTTTCCAATGTAGTCAGGGAGGTAGTAGAATTGGCAACTCGAGAGACTGTCGGACCAACTGTCCTCGAGAGCCCGTAGGTCTTGAGGGCTCAGGTGAGTCCACAGAATATGAAAGCGGACTCTGTCGGGTTGGGAACAGTTGTCCAGGAGTGATCTCCCAGCCACGGCGAGCCACTTGAGGTCCTGTTCCCTGTTTATGGCAAATCCCACGTCGAACCAAGACGTTTTACCCATGATCGCCGAAGGTCTCCAAACTTGGGGAGGCTAGGATTTTTGACTCGCGAAAGCGCAAAATCTCGATGAAACCATATCGCCTAATTTGTCCGTATTTTGGAACCCTTCCGCCTTTTCTCTTCCTTTGTGTGGAGAGTTGCCGATGGGTACCAGACGTCGAGTTCTTAATTCTAACGGACGCGGTTCCTCCCAAGCTTTCGTATCCACCGAACGTAGCCTTCAAAGCTCTTACTCTAGAGGGCTTTTCCAATCTGGCTCAAGAGGCTCTGGGTCTCACTTTCGAGGTGCGCGATGGATACAAGATCAATGATTTCAAGCCCATGTTTGGGGAGATTTTTCGTGCCGAGTTTGAGGGCTTCGAGTATTGGGGTTTCTTTGACCTCGATCAGGTGTTTACCCAATCGCTAGGACACTTCTTGGAGAAGGGACGGGATCAGGGAGCCGATATCATCAACACTCACTCCCTGTGGAGTCATGGACCCTTCACGCTTCTCAAGAACACCTCGGAAATGAGATCTCTCTTTCGTAAGAGCAGAGATTGGCAAAGGGTGGTGACTGAACCTGAACATCGAGCTTTCGATGAGTGCGGTTCAAAGTACACCCCTATTCTCGCGCGCTTGGGGGCAGACATCTTATCGCCACCATCGCGCTCAAGTTTCTTGGACTACACCGTTGAGGAACTGCTCGCTATTCAGGATTTTGAGTGTTTTACAACCGTGATTCGTCGTGAGGTGGAAGCGGGAGGATGTCGCATTTTCCAGGAGTGGGTCGTCAGAGAAGCCTTGGCTCGTTGGGAGCGCGTTCACATTCGGCCCAGCGAAGTGACCGATGACTTAGGGCGAGAGTGGTGCGGATTTCATTGGGTCAGCGAAAAAGCTCGAAGAACCTTCATCTACCCGCGTTGGACGGTCATTCCTGGAGAATACTATATCAGTCGATTCGGATTCTTCGACTCTCGGACCCCATGGTGGAACAAGGTTTTGTGGCTGCGGCGCTTGATCAGCGCGAGCGTTCGCCTGGTGAGAGATAGGCTCGTTTTTCATCTGGGAGAGATCGGTATTGGGGAACAACCGAAGGGTGATTTTCGATAAAGCCCAAGTCTAAGAGAATGGGGCCCAGTCGATCAGGCGAAGGAGTTCGGGCTCACGAGCGGTGGCTGCATAGTCCCGGCCGATGTTTCGAAGATGAAAAGCAAAGGGTTGGCCCTGCCAGTAGAATTCTTCCCAACCCCTCGCGTAGCCGACTGGGGCGGTGTGCTGGAGAAAGCTCTGGGGTTCGTATGTTCCTCTGCGAGGGTTTCGGCTGAACATCTGTGGTACCAGCCAGGGGAAACGCTCCAACAGGCGGCCCAGCAGTGAGGGACTCCAGGTCGGTGTGACATGGGGAATCAGGGTTTCGTACCGATGGATGTTTTGCTTGAGAATCCTCTCTCGAACCCGGTATCCGGTATCTTTGAAGCGTCCCATCAGCAGCAATCGTTTCAGAGTGCTCGGCAGCCAGGTGGCCTGCGAAACCGCGCGATAGAAAATGTCTTCTCGGATGCCCGGTGTGAAGTCGAGCTGATCCAGGGGAAATCGTTGGAGGTCGACCATCATGAAGTGCACCGTGGGGAAGCGCTGGTGTTGATACCACCAACGGGGGTGCCAGCAGGAGCCGAAGATGGTCAATTCCTGTTCGATCATGTGCTGGAGGACGTCCTCCATCCAGTTCTGTCTCACGACGAAAAAGTCTGGGTCCATGAGCAAAAGAAATCGCGACGAGATCCCGCTCTTTAGACCTTCGGCCAGACCTTGGGAATGATGCAAGCTCCCACGGTCCAGACTCACCGAGGCAGGGATGTCAGGGGTTCCCCGGCATTGTTTGAATCTTGCCCATTGGCTGAGTTCGGCATTGTGGGGGCCAAGGTTGTCAACGGCTATCCAGGGGAATTCCCGCTTGGGATTGAGCCGTTGGCACAGATCAGCATTGCGCTTGAGGAGTTGGGAGTTGTTGAAGACGACGGAAAGGGTTGTGACGTCCAGGGCTTTGCACCGCCTTTGGGGGGCGCGAGGTGGCTCGCTCTTGGAGGGGGAGAACCAGTCCGAGACGTCGGCTTTGACAGGATGGTAGACGGTGTTCGGTTCGGGAAAAGCTTCGGGTGATTCGTGAAAATACTGCTCTCGGAAGGGCCTCCAAGTCAGTGTCCCTGGGCTCAGAGTTCGGCTCCAAGGGTTGTTGGCATAGTTTTGGTCGTGTCTGTCCGGCGGACAAAAGGGGCCTCGGCCGCCGAGGTCTTCGACCCTAAATCCCCCCCAAAAGGCAGAGGTCGGTACAGTGTATTCGTAAAGCCCTCGCCAGCGTGAGTGGGCCATTTTTTGTTGATACCAGAGTGCGTAGCGCCGGGAGAGGCGCATCACGGGGTGAAAGGCCCGATGCCAGGCTCGACGCGGGACCTCCAACGGGGGAGCAGCCGTCTGCCAATGCCACCAATTTTTGCTCTGTTGGTAGGGCTGAATGGTGCTGCTCAGTAGGTCCGCCGTGTTCTCTTCAAACTGCTCGAAAAACCGAGCCCAGTGGCCGCTGAAGTCCACGTCGTACTCCATCGCCCAAACATACTCGGCACCAGTGGCGATCACTGAGGGGAAAATGACCACATCCATCAACCCATTCTGGACGCCGCCGTTGCGCATGAATTCGTGGTAGCGCTCGGTCATTGATGTCTCTGCTGGGATGATGTCGAGGTCGCTCACAGGCGTTGAGCCGTTGCCTGGATTGAAGACGAAGGTCCAGTCTATCAGGGAATTCGTGTCGCTGACGAGTCGCTCAAAGTGACGGTTGATGCGCTCGGAACGGACGTGGGAAAGAAATATGCCCGCATTCCTCATGGAGAGAGCGTTCCTATCGAGGGGCTCGCTTTCCTTTGCTCTTGGGTCGTGGCGCTAGGGGTGAAACCAGAAGACTAGGGAGAAGAACAGATAGACCGCCAAAAACATGGCACCCTCGAGCCAATTCGACTCCCCATCAATGAGCGCCGTGCCAGCGATGGCCACGCCTGCAGCGAGAAAGAGAAGTTCGAACATGCTGAACTCTAGTGTCATGGGGGTCCCCATGAAGTACGACGCTATCACGAGCGCAGGGGCAACCATGAGAGCGACTTGAAGGCAGCTGCCCATGGCGATCTGAAAGGATAAATCCATCTTGTTTTCGCGGGCGACCCAGATGGCCACGGAGCCTTCGGCTGCGTTTCCTACCACGGCCACGACCACGACGCCCACAAAGAGTTTGCTGATGTTGTAGGAGGCCAGCAGTCCGTCGATGGCTTCCACGAAAACGTCGGAGAGAAAAGCCACCGAGACTGTAGCGATAAAGAGCGCGACAATAGCCTGCACTTTGGACCATTCCGGTTCCTCCTTCTCCTCTGTTTGCGGCATCAGCAAGAAGCGGTGAGTGCGAAGACTGAACACGAGGCTTAGGCAGTAGATGGAAAGCAGTATCACGGCCGCTGCCAAGGAGGCGTGTTGGGTGAGGCTCTGGGCGACTTCATCGGTGAGTTGCTTGTCTAATCCCAGTTTATTGATGATGGGGATGAAGGATGGGACCACCAGAGTTACGATGGTCAAGACCAGCATGCCTATATTGACGTTGGCTCCCGTTTTGGTAAAGGTCTGAGTTTGATGCTTTAGCCCTCCATAGAGCATGGAGAGTCCCAGAATCAAGAGCAAGTTCCCCAGGATCGATCCGGTGATCGAGGAGCGGACGATGTCGAATAGGCCAGCCTTCAGGGCGAAGAGTGCGATGATCAACTCGGTCACGTTGCCGAAGGTCGCGTTGAGCAGGCCGCCCCAAACCGGTCCCGTATAGAGGGAGAACTCCTCTGTGCTCTTACCGATTATGGTTACGGTTCCAAGAATCGTAAGGCAGCAGGTGAGAAAGAGACCCAGATGCCCTCCGGCACCGGTGAGGTGCATGTATACGACGATAGGGAGCCCGAGGGCGAGGACGGATATTCTGGGTAACGACTTGAGTAGGTTTGACATTTCACTCCAAGCGCAGAAGGTTCGTCCCGGGTCCGAAAGGGCCCTTTGAGTCGGCGCTTGGTGGCAAAAAAAAAGAAAACCGCCGCCTGGCGGGTCTCCTCCGAGGTTCCGACCCCCCTTCGGGACGCCCCCCCCTTTTCAATACAAGAAAAACGTCTTCGACGGGGCTGAGGTCACCGCCTATATCCTTCGGGATAGTCCGCTATGACCTA
>CAZVVF010000053.1:0-11069 GCA_964630575.1 uncultured Burkholderiales bacterium
CACATCAACACCCCTAAAACGCTCTATCAGATCGGCCACAGGCCCCGGGAAATTCTTGGGCTGGTCGCGCAGGAGAACGTAAGAACTCTGGAGCGGGGTTGGGGTGTTTTCCAATTGCTCTGCGATCTCAAACTCACTGATGCGGTGGACCCTCTTGGACTCCGGGCGAAATCCGTAGATCTCCTGGGTCATCACATCTCCAACGTAGGCAGCGATGACCTGCTCCTCATCGACCAGGGCGATCATAGTGCCCACACCGGCCGATTGGCGTCGGGCGAAAGCCTTCGTACCGTCCAAGGGGTCAACGGTAAAGTAGAGTCGTCGCCCGGGGACGCGACAGGGAATCCTCAGTTCGTCCTCCTCGGCGATGATCCCGTAGTTCGGGAAACACTTCTTGATGGCTCGAAGATAGATATTTTGAGCTTCGTGGTCGGCGGAAGTCACCAGATCGTCCAAAGTCCCATCGGGGTGAGCCTTGTGTTGAGCATCGAACACAAAGCGTTGATTGCGAATAACCCGGATGGCTCGTCGGACCATCTCTTTCATGGCGAGCCCAACCATAGACGGGGTCACCTCGCCGTACGAACCCTTATCAGCAAAAGATGAAGTTTTCACCTGACTTGGTCCGCCAGAGGGCAGGAGTATTCCTTCGATGACGCCACCATGCTCTTCTTCCCATCCAAGTCACCCAAAATACGTTCCCCTTTCTTTGTCTGTCTCTCCAACTGTTTCGCTGCCGTTAACAATTCGAACTCCTACACCATGGTAGCCTCAGTTGTGGAGCATTCCGTATGCACATAAAGGCAGAGACGCGAAAGCACAAGGTCACCACCTTTCATCCTGAGCGTTTGCTCACAGAAGAGCACCGCGAGGCCGCCGACAAAGTGGGGGACCTGAAGCAGGATCTTCAGGACCGTTTGACCGTGGCCATAACGCGCGACCAGATCGACCTCTCGGGCCTTCGAGACAAATCCGATGTCGTGGGCAGAGTCGACATCGACGAAATCAGCGGACCCCACCTCACCTCGACCGACCTCGAGTTCACTCCCCACTCCAAGAAAGTCGCCAGTTTTTCCCAGACCGTGAAGATGAGCCAGGGAGCGGCAAAGGGGACCTTGGTCTTTGCCGCGAGCATGATCCCCGGTCCCGTCGGCCTCACGCTCCAGCGAACGCAGCTCTCGGGCAACCGCGTGGAGGAGACTCGAGTGGTCACCAACTCTGACGGAACGCTGACCCTCACAGAGACCAGCAGTGAACTCGATGACACCGAGGGGAAACCAACCCTCGGCGATCTAGGCTACGGAGAGGTCGGCCGCGACTTCCCCAACCGGATAGGCTACCGAGACAACTTCTTGGGTGTTCCCCTGAGCATGCCCGCTGTTGGCGAGTCGATTCGCCATGAGATCGCACCACGACTCGATGAACCTGGCAACCATATACTCGACTACACCCACTACTCCGTGATCATGAACGCCAAGCGTCGACTTCCCCTGGTCACTGCCGTCAACATCGACGGTTCCCAACTCGTGGCCAAGAAGCGTCGAAGCACCAAGTGGGAACTCGACAATCGCATCGCCAAAAACCACCAAATCGGCAACGCCCTCTACGTTTCTAACGATCTCGACCGGGGACACATGGTGCGGCGACTCGATCCGGTGTGGGGCAACCTCGAGACAGCCACGCTGGCTGACTACGACACCTTCACCTATGACAATTCGAACCCGCAACACTTGGGTCTGAACCGCAAGGAATGGGTGGGACTGGAGAACCACGTTCTCGGACACGCTCGAAGCACCGGCCACAAGATGACCGTTTTCACCGGGTCCATCAATCGACCCGACGACCCGCTCTACGACAACAACGGCCGAGTGGAGTCGGGGATTCAGATCCCCCTCGACTATTTCAAGATCGCCGTGACCAAGGATGGCGACGAGGGTCTAAAAGCCGTTGCCTTCATCCTGAGCCAAAGAGACTTGATCAACGACGTCATCGGCTCGGAAGGTTCACAGAGCCGCTCCCAGGCAACACCTCAAGAGTTAAACTCCGAAGAACTCGCTCAAGCCTTGGACCCCGAGCGCTTCCGGGTCTATCAAGTCCCCATCTCCATGGTGGAGGAACTGACCGACCTGAGTTTCGCTGAACTCAGTGAGTCTGATGTCTTGACCGCCTCGACCGAAAATTCCATTTTTCTCAGCGACACCCCGAGACCCGTTCAACCCCGACTGCTCTCCTCTGTCGAGGATGCTGTGCTCGACCGCCAAAGGTAAGCTCCCCTTCATTCTTGAGGGGTTTTAAGGACACGCCTTGGAAGGGGGGTTTGCTCAGCCGCACCGAATCGTGTGCTCCATGAGTACGACCCAAAACGAGACAAGCGAAGAGAAGAAGCCCAGCCAGGAACACGAACACGGTCCCGGGTGCTGCGGTGGACACCACCATCATCACCACCACAACACCACCTTCACTCGCAGCAGCCCCAAGATCGGCCGCAATGAGCCCTGCCCGTGCAAGAGCGGAAAAAAGTACAAAAAATGTTGTGGTTCCTAGATCTGGCTTTGCCCGGCAACGCTTAACGCGGAGGGTGGAGGCGTTCTGCTTCGAAACTCGACTTGATGAGCCTTATCGAGAATCTCCTTCCGCCAAGGTTTGAGATCATCGGAGAACTCGGACGGGGGGGGACAAGCGTTGTCTTCCACGCCCGAGATTTAGACCGCGACCAGGAGGTCGCGGTTAAAATCTTGCTCCGAGAAGCCGACGACGACCGCTTTCAGAGGGAAGCGGAGAGACTCTCGGCTTTAGCCCATCCCAATGTCGTCACGTTTCTTGAAGTGGGGCACTACGAGGGGCGAGATTTCCTGGTCATGGAGTACCTGGCCATGGGCGATCTCACCAGCTACATCCAAAACTTGACCGTGGTGGAGATCTTGCGACTCTTCAGTCAGGTTTGTGACGGACTGGCCCACCTCCACGACCGTGGTATCGTTCACAGGGATATAAAACCTGCCAACATCCTCGTGAGCCGAGAGGGACGGCCCAAGATCACCGATCTCGGCGTAGCTCGGCACATGGAGCGCAACACCAGGCTCACCCAAGCCGGCACCATTCTCGGGACCTATTCCTATCTAGCACCCGAGCAGATCTTATCCTCCACCGTTGGACCGCGAGCCGATATCTATTCCTTGGGCATCTGCCTCTTTACTTCGCTCACCGGACGCAAACCCTTTGAGGCGGACAACGAGTTCAAAATGCTGAAAGCTCACCTCGAAGAGACACCTCCCTCGGTGAGAGAGTACCTCCCCGAGGCCCCGGAGAGCTTGGAGAGACTGGTCCACGAAATGTTGGCCAAGGATGAGGAGGACCGCCCCCCATCCGCCCGGGCCGTGGCCGATAGACTGCAAGCCTGTATTCGAGATTTAGAGCAGCAGAATCGACAGGATCTTCAGCCTGTCTGGGAAGAGAAGATCGAGGGCCTGCCCGAAGACCAACGCTCGGTACTCCTGGCCATCACCTACCTCGGCAAGGAAGCGACTTTTGAGAAAGTGTGCCAAGCCACACCCTTCTCCGAAGACAAAACGGACCGATGCCTAGAAGCCCTGATTCAAGACAAGCTCATCGATTCTCCGGCTGAAGATTCCTTTTCCCTGCGATTTCCCGAAGAGACCATTGAAACTCGCCTGACCCCGAGACTCAAAAAGCTCTTCGCCTCGCGACTGGCCATGATGTCGCAGTTGCGGGAGAGCACACCACAGGAGACCGCCAGCGAGCAAGCGCCCACTGGTCCCGAGAACCAACCCACTCCGGCAGAAACACCAGTACCGGCCGAAGCCGTTGCGAATTCCGTGGAAGCGAGTCCCGTGCCACTCAGCAGCGATGAGGAGGTCACGGTGATCTCGGAGCGACCAGACTTAGAGAGCCCGCCGACCCCAGTCGCTGAGACTCAACCTGCGATCAAGCTCGAAAAGAGAAAGCGAAAGCGACCTCGAAAGAAAGCCGTCGTCAGCGAATTCGTACCGGTCGCTCTCGACGCAGAATCGAAGGAACCGGAGAAACCCAAATCGCGATGGGCGTTCATCTCTGTCGCCATGGTACTGGTCGGAGCCCTCCTTTCTGGCGGCGCCCTGTGGTACTGGTCTCACTCGGCCAACCTCTCCGTGCTGACAAACCCGGCCGGTGCCACGGTGAAGGTCAACGGCCTTGAGCGAGGTGTCACTCCCCTCACGGTGGAGGGACTTCGGCCAGGCCTTATGGCCGTTGAAGTGGCGCTGGACGGCCACCGAGGCGTCAACGAACAGTTGGAACTCGGGTTTATGCAGACCCAGGAAGCCCACTACACCCTCGACGCCTTGGTTGGACAACTCCTGCTCACCCTCAAGCCCCGAGACGCCCAGGTTGTCATCGACGACCAGGTTTATGGAGTGATCAATTCAGACCTCACCCTAGCCGCTGGAAAGCACCAACTCGAGGTGAGCAAAGAGGGATACCAAGACTACCGATCGGAAGTGCTCATCGCCGAAGGAGAAGCGCTGGAGACAGAGGTCAAACTCGAACCTATCGTCGCCAGTATCGCGGTCAACAGTGAACCCAGCGGCGCCGAAGTCACCCTCGACGGAGACAAGAAGGGAAAAACGCCCCTGACCCTGGAGGAGGTCCCCTTTGGAGCCCACGAGATAGGGGTTCGAATGAAAGGCCATGAGCGGGTCAATGAGACCGTGGAGGTCAAGACCGACCAGATGCTCACCGTCGAGGCCAAACTCAAGGAACTTCCCGGCGCTCTCGTGGTGACATCCGTTCCCAGTGGGGCCAAACTCAAAGTCAACGGACAGGTCAAGGGCGAGACCCCACAAACCCTATCCGGATTGGCAGCCGGAACTTACACACTCTCGCTCAGCAAAGATGGCTACACGCCAAAGCAAGAGAAAAAGAAGGTTACAGCAGGGGAACAAAGCAAGGCCCACTTTGTCTTAAATGCAAAAGTAGTGGCCCGACCGCCATCTGCCAATCCCCCCTACACGCCTCCGCCAGTCTACAGGCCGCCACCCGTTTACCGACCACCACCGGTCTCGCGCCCTCCCGCTAGCGGAAACCCATGGATAGTTGAATAGATGATGAAAAGACTGATAATACTGATATTGCTTCTGCTAACCGCTATGGCCTCGGCCGTTGGCCTCGACGGCCGCAACGTGATCCTGTTGGTCAGCGCTCACCGAACCGGCGACGAAAAGATGGAAGCTGTGAAGTCCAAACTTCTGGCTCTGCGCGACAAAATGGGATTCACCAAAGAGGAAATGCCGATCGTATTCATGGGCTTTGAGGACTCGGATACGGAGAAAACATACTTTGACCGGCTCGGCTTCCAAGCCTTTGACTCGCCAGTGCTCTGCGTTGCCGAGTGGGGCAATCCAGCACGATTCGGACCCAAGCGTGTCGTCGACTACGCGATCGCCAGGAGTGCGACCCCAGAACACGTGGACCAGATCGTCAGCGACTACCTCCGGTCCATCAACAAGTCAGCCGATGGCATCGAGACCGGTCCTACTCCCAACCCAACGAACACACCGAGTTCCAGTGCGGGCCTGGAGGTCATCAATGTCCGCTTTGAGGCCAGTGGCAAGCCACTCTTCCTCACGAATGTTGGTGTTCGGCTGAAAAACGTGGACTCTGAGATCATCAGAAATATCACCATACGCTTCAAATCTAAGCTCACCAACGAAGCGCCCTGGCAGTTGATGGGGGAAAAGACTCTAGAGAAACTCCAATCGGGCTATTTTGCAACCCGAGACATCGTCGGTGATACGCGAGACTTCAATCTCGTAGATGCCGACAACAATGCCATACGGTGCTTTTACCGAATCGAAGTTGAATACAACAATACGATGATCATCGAAGAGGGCGAGTTCATTCCGTCCGAGGGTCCAGTGGGGGTTGATTTTAAATGAGTTCAAACGCTTTTGGTACGAGATTGCTCCTGCTCCTTATCACTCAGGGGGTGGTCTCTTCCGATCAAGCCTCGGAGGCCACCGACGCCGCTCCAGAGCTACCCGAGCAGCATCTTCTAAAGAAGGGGCTCGTGACTCGAGAGCAACTGGCCCAGGTTGCCGCCAAGAGCTTTGGGGCCCAAGCTATCGAGAACCCGTGGACCTACTTGGACGGTCTTCTCTCCCCAGAGGTACAAAAAAAGCATGGTGTGTTCCCCATCCTTGATGGCGACGAAGTGGTTGTTGCTGCGGCTTCACCCGGAACGACCCAATCGAGCTCCGATCTCGCGGCTATCACCGGCAAACGGATCCGCTATGCCATTGTCGACCGAGTCACCCTGCGCGAACACTTCGAGAGACTCCAAAAACCTGCCCCTCGTCCCGCGGAGCCTGTTCCGCAGATGAAGGAGGCTACAGTCGCCATCTCTACACCTCAATTCCGAGCCCCGGAGCTCCTCATAGGAGGGCGCTACCGGCGTTCCAAGATGATCCTTCAGGGTCGCTTTTCGACCCTCTACAAAGGCCGTGACCAAACCACGGGACTGCCCGTGGCCATCCGACACCTAGAGAGTTTCGCCCAATTCAACGACGCCCTCGGCGGACCTACGGATGACGCTCGGGCCCAAACCCTGCGCGAAGGACGGGTTCTTTCCAAGCTCCGTCACCCCGGAATCCCTCGAATTCGCAAGCTCGTTCAGAGCGGTGACGACATCTACCTCATCGGCGACGCCATAGTGGGGCGAAGCCTCAAGGAGGAGATCGAGGAACACGGACCTATGGACTGCGAACTGGTCCGTCGGTACCTCATTCAACTCTTGCGGGCGGTGAACTACCTCCACAGCCAAGACCCCCCCATCATCCATCGCGATCTGCGCTCCGAAACGGTCATCGCCGGCCCCCACGGCAGCCTATACATCGCCGAGTTCGGCCTCGCCAAAATGGAGGAGAGCGCCGCCCTCAAGGCCGCCACATCGTTCCGCTCTGCGGGCGATCCTCGATTCGCCTCACCAGAACAGTTGATGGGAGACGCCAGCAACACCAAAAACGACCTCTACTCTGTTGGTGCCCTCGCCTACTACATGGCTTGTGGCAAGCCACCTGAGGAATCGATCAAACGGTTCGCCGGGGCCTCCCTTATGGCGCCCCTTCCAGAGGACTTAGACCACAAGTGCCGAGACACGATCATCCAGTGCCTAGCGCCCAAGCCCGAAGAGCGCGCCGCGAGCGCAGCGGCTCTCTTGGAAATGCTGGAATCCCGGGAGATCAGAGTCCCTAGCATCTGCACCTTGGAGCCACCCAGCCTGCTCCCCGATCTGGAAGCGGACCCCAACGCCACCGCCATAATCCCCAACCCCAAATCGCTCCAGGCCGAGGCAGAACCCCCTGCCCAAGCGGCTCCTGCCAAGCGGTCGATGTGGCAGCTCCTGTTTGGCAAGAAGAAGAAAAGTGAGTCCCAAGCGCCCCGCTTTGAGGAGAACAGCTCCGAAAGAGACAAACAGATGGCCAGCATCCCCTTTGCGGATCTAGCCTCGCTCGACCTCACCAGGGAGACCTGTCGGGTCCTTCCAGAGGCTCTCTGCCGCACCATCAACGGAATCTGTATCGGTTCTCTCAGTGAGAGAGACATCACCGTCGCTTGCAAGGACCCAACCGATGTTCACATTTATGACCAGATCGCCATCGGGACAAAGGGAAAGTTCTCGCCCACCCTCATGCGAGCCGACGAGAGTCTTATTCAGCACGCCATCGAGTTCATCTATCGCGGGGACCATCTCGGCCCCGAAACGCGCTGGTCCAAATACCTGGATCTGAAACGACTCCACGATGTCGTTCTGGAAACGACCAACGAACAGGCTGTGATCACATTCGGTGACGAGGCCCTCGAAGGCCCCATTGTGGAAGCTGTCGACCGACTGGTCAAAGAAGCCATTGCCGCTGAGGCCAGCGACATCCACCTCGAACCCTTCGACACTGGCATGGACATACGCTATCGCATCGATGGAGTCTTGAGGAAAGTCGCCCACTACGAACGCCAACAAGCCGGAGCCATTGTGAAGCGCCTCAAGGTGATGGCCAATATGGACATCGCCCAAGAGCGCGTGACCCAAGGAGGCAGGATCTCGCTCAAAGCTGGAGGGGCCGAGTTTGACCTGCGCGTTAGCATCGTCCCGGTACCGGTAGGCGAAAGCGTGGTCATGCGGATCCTGAAGAAGGGAGCCTTCACTCTGACCCTCGCGGATCTAGGCTTCTCCGAAGACAAGGAAACGCGCTTCAGACGAATCCTGAGTCAACCCCACGGAATGATACTGGTCTGCGGACCGACCGGTTCCGGTAAGAGCACAACCCTCTACGCGAGTCTCAAAGAGATCCAGCGACCAGACCGCAAGCTCCTCACAGCAGAGGACCCCATCGAATACCAGATGCCGGGTATCATTCAGGTCCAGATGAACACCGCTCCCAAAGAAGAAGAGAAGCGGGTCACCTTCTCCAAGACACTCCGCGAATTCTTGCGTCAAGACCCAGATGTTATTCTCGTTGGTGAGATCCGAGACCAAGAGACAGCAGAGATCGGGATCCAAGCCGCGCTGACCGGTCACTTGCTGCTCTCAACCCTGCACACCAACGACAGCGTGGGCATCATCGCCCGATTGAGAGACATGGACTGCGAGCCTTTTCAGATCGGCTCGGTTCTTCTGGGGGGACTGGCCCAACGTCTGGCTCGCAAGATCTGTCCGGCCTGTCGGTATCAGATCCCGGTGCCCGAAGAGATGCTCTACCTATTCGAGAACCACAACATCACAGAACCCAAAATGTACAAGGGTCGCGGATGCCGCAAGTGCCACCAATCGGGTCATCGAGGCCGAGTAGGACTCTATGAACTCCTGGAGGTGACTCCCGAGATTCGAGCCCACATCAACCGTGGCGACCACGAAGAAGAGATCCGCAAAACCGCCTATGCCCAAGGCTTCAAAGACCTGCTGAGCGATGGACTTGAAAAAGTGTGCAACGGCTTTGTCACGCTGGAAGAAGTCTTAAGAGTTTGCAAGACCATCTGATCTGAAGGCGGAGTCGCTCGACTTGTGAAAAGGCAGTCCATGTCCAAACAAGTTCAGGTCTCGCAAAAACTGCTCTTCCTCCTAGCGGGGATGCTCTTGACGAGCCTTGTGGCGGTAGGGTTTCTGCTCGGCAGACAGAGCCGCCAAGCGACTCCCAGCCCGACTCCAGTAGCCTCCGCTCCCCAGGGCCTCCCAACGCCAGTCCCCTTGGCCCCCCAGGCCGAGCAAAGTCTGAGCCGTCGAGTCGACGCTCTGCAAGGGCGCGTGGGGACTCTGCAGCAAAGAACGGTTACCCCACCGCCGCAGGTCGCGAACGAGGCATCCAAGGAAGACCCTCTGGCTGCGGCCGAGTTAAAGGCCCGGAGGTCCTACTTTCAACAGATCGATAGCATTCTGGGAAGCTCAGCGTTGGCCAGCCCCCAGCCCTTCGCGACGCGTCTTCTGGAACAGGGAATGAGTGGCGGAAACAGCCAGCTCGAATCCGTGCTGAGCAAAACCCGTCAGGCGCTCAGCGATGTTGAGACTGTAGAAGCTCCAACAGCTTGCCGAGAGCACAAGGCTCTTCTTCTAGGCCAGTTGTCACACGCGATCGACGTGCTCAGCCAGGTGCGAACAGCCACCCTGTCCCAAGACCCTTCCACGTTGAACGCCCTGCCTCTGCCCAAGGAGGCGGTCATGAGCGAGGCGCTGCGACTTCAGAAGCTCGATGCTTCACTCCGCCCGCTCTAAAGAAGCCGCTGGTGTGGAGAGCTGAGACCCCCTGAATCCAGAACCCGGCCAAGAGGGCAAAAAAAAAGGCCAGGCTATCCGCCTGGCTACACTATGCTCACTTGCTCTATTCAGAACGTTTTGTCGGTGGGCGCGTTGCCCGTTGACTTGCTCTTAGAATACCCCACGACTGCGAACCATTGCTTTTAAAAAGCCCAGCGCATGTAAACAGCTTGTAAACGTTTACGAGAGATTTCTTGGCAAAGCTCTGCCACTAGCAGATTCGATCGAAGCGCGCTCTCAGTAGCGAGGACACACCCGGAAAGTGATTTCGCTAAAATCAGGCTGCGATCGGTCTTCAAGGGTCCTTATGGTAACTTGCACCAGTCTGGTGTGGGAGTCGTAGTCGGTGGAGTCCGTGGGGTTGACCTGAGTCAGAGTATCCTCACCGTCGGTTCGCCTCACGAAACTCACTTCAAAACCACCAAACTTGGACGCCTCGTGAATCCCCTCCACCGCCTTGTTGGCCGGGAGGAGTCCGCTCATAATGGAGCTCCCGTCGGTCCCCAGATCAGAAGGGAGCGCCAGGGCCTTTACAGGCAAAAGATTCGGTTCTGGAATGTCCTTTTTCCAACGGGACAACGAGCCGTTCTCACCCAGGCTATAGAAAACGTGCTTCTGCCAATGAGGCACTCCATAGCCATTGACGGTAAACTTGCCATCACTGTCGTAGGCCGAAGCACAGGACAACCCAGGCGAGCCTCCGTCCTGCGGATAGACTTGGATACTAGCGAGCGCGGTTGCCTGAAGCTCGCGTCGCAAAAGCCGAACCGTTGAGGAGAGACTCCCACCGACTAAGTACTGGCTGTAGGTTTGTCGCTGAGTGCGTTGCGCCACCGTGAACAGAGAAACGATAACCCCCAAAGCAACAACGGAGATTCCGAAATAGACGACCATCTCAATCAGAGTGAAGCCACCCTTGCGAAAACGCTCTAGCGCCATACAGGAACCTCCACCTCAAGCTGCTTGTTGTCCTCAGCCGCGTCCTCAGTCTGCCGATCTCCGGGAAGTTCACGCCAACTGATCACCAGCTTGATCAGATCCGTGTTCTCCTGACTCTTGCCCACAAAACTACCGTTTTGGTAGGTCAGCGTCTTGTGAAACTTAAACTGCTGCTCTCGACCGCCCACCACTAAGCGAATCGGATTGTCCTCTTCTTGAGCCCAGTGCTTCGGCTCCGGATCACCGTAGGTGTGCGCCTTGAACTCTTCCAGATAGCTCTGAGCCAGAAGATTCGCAACAGCCCGGTTGCGCGTTTGCTTGGCGTGGTGAC
>CAZVVF010000054.1:0-11015 GCA_964630575.1 uncultured Burkholderiales bacterium
CTGTCCCAAATGGAACCACGGCCAACAAATTCTGCTTTCTCATAGATTCGTTCGTTTCTTGAAACGTCGATTCTCTCTTGCGTTTGGCCAGAACCGACTTGAGTTCGCCGGTCACCTCCATGCGGTTTTAACCGCCTAAAAAGGTCACTGCCCGTAGCTGCAAACTGTCAGCATATCCCGCGCCCGAGTGGCCGCCACGTAGGTCAGGGAGCGTTCTCGCTGTAGCCGGTCTTCTTTACTGGCCTGGTCGGCAAAATCGCTTGGGTACGCAAGATCGGCGGAATAGCTCGCGATCAAAACGCGGGGAAACTCTAAGCCCTTCATTCGGTGCATGGTTCCGATTCTAACCCCGGAACCCAATTCTGATTCAGGTTTGTTTTTATCGAGTTCGATGGTTGTGATGCCCGCATTCTCTAAGAGTGGCCTGTAGCGCTTTTCAAGGTCACGACGGCTTTGTGCTGTCAGGCATATGTGGGAGGGCTCTACGCCCGGTTCTTTCAGCCAACCCTTGATCGTGGATACCACGAAGTCTGCCTCTTGCGATTCTGTGTCAAAATGCTGAATATCCGGCTGAAGGCCGTTCCGAATGGCGTGATAGCCATTCAGATTGTCCTCTCCGTCGTCTAGATCATCGAAGCTTAAACCGTGCAGTAGGCTTACCGCCCAGTTGCTAATTTCGGCTGTGGTGCGGTAGTTGACGCGCAGGCGCTTGGAGCGACCGACAATGGCGATTCCACAGCGGCCCATGCTGCTGCGGATACCATAGATCCGTTGATGAGGGTCACCTACCAGAAAGAGGTCGTTCTTGTCCTCGGCGGCCAAGGCGCGCAACAGCATTAGCTGAGAATCGGAAAAGTCCTGAACTTCGTCAGCCAAGACGTAGCGGTAGGGCGGTACGCTACTTTGAGCTTCCAGGTGTAGCCGAGCTTCTCTGATCGTATCGGCGTACTCGCATGCTCCCAGTTTGTTGAGATGCTCACGATAGCGAGAGAAGATCTCCCAAAGCTCAGCTCGTTGTTGGCGAGAAACACGGGTTCCCCGCCCTTTGCGACTGGCCTTGAAATAGGACCGCCTGTCAACGACATCTTGGGCTTGCACGATCTGCTCCCACTCGTCTTTATAAAAGGCCTCCGGAAAATCGAGTTGGCTCTCTGCTAAGGCTAGTTTCCAAGCCTCGCGCTGGGTCTTGCCGCTAGCCGGATTCATCTTTACCCCCATCCCACGCATGTAGCTCGAAGCCCAGGAGTTGAGATGGACGACATCAATCTGGGAGAAACGCTCACCGCAGAGAGTTTTCAGGTGAGACTTGATTTCTAGTGCCAGATTTTTGGTGAAGGTAGTTACAAGCATCCGTTCACCATCTTTCAACTGCTCAGCTAGGTGGGCTGCTCGATGCATCAAAGCGACTGTCTTGCCAGTGCCTGCACCTCCGAGCACCCGTATGGGGCCGTTGACATCCCACTGGACCAGTGCCCTTTGATCAGGATGGAGGAAGAGCCTCCATTGTTCGAGTGGGGCTATAAGTGCTCGGTCCAGTTGTTTATCATCAACAACGGCAAATACTCTTCTGGAATCCGGCTTTTCCAGAGCGGTCGAGAAGTCTTCGGTATCGATAGGTTCCTGGGTTTTGTTCTTGAGCTCAGAGCGTCCGATTTCTTTGAGCACGTTTTCCGGAGAAAGGCCGCCCCCTAGCAGGTACAGCGCGTCGCTGACCTCGGCCGGCAATACCTGAATCAAGTCGGTGAGGTCCGCCTCCGTTTCCAACTGTCGAAGCGCCGGAAACAGAGCTTTAGGAGCTCCGAAAAGCTCCAGAGTGTCATCATCTACGCCGTCGAGCAATTTGGGCGTAGGGCGTGCACTGGAAACGGGCTCCGGCCTTGGTGGTGGAAGCATGTCCTCAACCACTTCGACGGTCTGGTAAACTTGCAGGTGACCCAGACGCGGGTTCACTTCGAAACGGCGATTTTGCGCCCACTTGTAAGCATCGTCGTGGTTGTCGACCCAGGCTAGCATGTAGACGTCGCCTTTGGGCGGCTTGACAACTATGGCTCGATAGGATTGGTCGATTCGCACACTGCGGACGTTGGGGTCCTTGGAGTTCTTTATGAGCTCATAATTGATGCCGGACGAAGTAGGGTTCGCGCGGAATTTCTCGGTGAACGCCCTCACTTTTTTTTGTTGAGCCTTGGGCAGCTTAGAGTAAGCCGCCAAAAAATCTGGTCCCAACGCCATCTGCAGACTATCCATGCTTCAGCTCCTCTTTCACATCATCGAGCTGTTCTGGCAGGTATGCCTTCCAGCCAACTGCCCGGTATTCTTTTATGACTTCTTCGTCCAAAACAACCGCGATTTTCTGTTTCGGCCAGGCCAATTCCGCGTCAGTTTCAACTACCACCCGTCCTTTATCCATCAAAGCATACCCATTCTCTGCTATCGGTAGCTCTCCGCGCTCCATGCAATGGAGAAAGTTGCGACAGGCTTCATCGAGCCATTCGAACCGATCCCCAAGATCCACTTTCGATGGAGCAGTTATTGGCGTGGCAGACCTTAGCATCTGGGCCTCTGATTGTTCAATACTGTTGTGACACGCCACTTGGCTGATTGGATGAAACTGAAGCAGATTCCAGCTGGTTAAAACCTTCTGCCAACAGAGCCTGTAGTCGGGTTTGCTTCGACTGGGCCAATCATCTCTCAGAGTTAGCTTGACGCGAATTTTTCCAGGCTTCCGTTGTGCTAAGTCCTCATGGGTCACCGAAGCTGCGAAGCCTGCGAAATCACTTCGCCGTAGATAAGCCAGGCGTTCATCGGGCTTCTTTGAGGCAGGAGGTTGCTCTGGAAGGACATCTCCGAAGTCAAGCCCTTCCTCAAAGTGACAAATGTCATCACTGGTGTACTGGGGGGATGTCGCGACGTGAACTCCTAGCAACCCCTGAACGTAAGTTGTCCATTGTGTTCTGCTGGGATTCTGAAGCACAGCCACCAACTGCATCATCGGATTTTCGAAACAGACTCCCGATCGGAACTCAGGGAGCTGAATCGAACAGAACTCAGCGATATTCTTGGCTAGGGACGGATCGAAAAAAGAAAGGCTCTTTCCGGTTTCACCTTGGTCGAAATCCTCGACGTCTGCCCAAGTAAGAGACCAAACGATATACTTCTCATTGATAAGCGATTGGCGCTTCTTAAAATCATCGACCAGCCGAGATTCTTCGGAATCAGTGCAAACGTGGTATTTAAATCCGTCTAGGTAAATTGCTAGCGGAGGGGCTTCCGGGGCTCCGCTGGTATTCTCCAGTACGAAGTCTGGGCGAGTGGAGTGAGTCACACCATCCTGGATGCTGATCGTCATTTGCGGCTTCAGCCTCCATGAGAGTCCGTTGGGCAGGGCAATATTCCAGCACTGTCCACCGTGCGCTGTTTCTACCATTTGATAGTTCTCGTTAGCGTCAAAATACCGCTGGAGTGCTTCAACAAATCTCAGCTCAAGCTCGCTTTCTTCCTTGCGCTCAAGCGGAACGTCGCTCAATGTCTGGATCGTTTTGAGTTCAGCGCGGCTCTTTAGGATCGGTTCGAGCAAATGGAGAGCCTTCCGGCGGGAGATGAGTGGGAGGTCGCGTGACTGTTGATACCCGTAGAGGCAACGATAGCAGCCATCGAGACCTTCGCATACACATTGGCATGCAGTGATATGTTTGACAGCCTTATCCAGCACTTCGATAAAGTTCAGGTCTTTGCAGAGGTCCGCGAGATAGCCGGTTCCTCCGGGCACGGCGTCATAGAGCACCAGGAAGTTCCTTCTGGTCTCATTTTCACCGGGAATGGGCTCAGAGACCTGGCGAACGATTAGGTGACCGGGGTCACCACCGAAGTAGCACCTTAGTCCTAGTTGAAGAGCGGCCTTAAAAGAGGCTCGAGCACTGTCCACCTGATAAGTGACGGCGGGCAGAAGAATGCGTATCGCCTCTGATGTGACCTCACGGTACAGCATAACCGGAATGGTTTTACTTTTGAGCTTACTCCGTCTGTACTTGCAATGGGGCTGGTGATCGATTTTGGCTTGATTGCGTCTATCGATCTCTTCACAGGAACCGCACTCTTCACAGACCACAAAGCCCTCTTCGTTGATCTTGTGGCCGGCCACGAAGAACTCCGCTTGTCCGCTCTCTCGTTTGCCGAAGTTGGCCTCTCGCAAAGTTACCTCTTTGAGAAGTTCGTATCCAAAAGCCACACTTTCGATCACGTGAGCTGAATAGTAGTTCTTGTCGGCGATATCCACAAGGCTGTACGTCGTATAGCTGGTGAAGTCGCGATCATCGGTCTCGTCTACAGCAATGGTATCGAGGGGCGTGGAAAACGCCGACGCTCGACGAAACGGAATGAGGTTCCGCTCCTGGCCAGTGTCGGCGAACCCCATACATCCGCAGCGGGGGCATAAGTCTGACTGTTCCCGGTGGAGTCGCTCCATGTAGTTACAGTCAGGACAGAACCTCCATCGCTCAATCAACGGCTGACTCTTGGACCCCACGTCCACTTGTTTCACCCGCACCCGCCGACCATCGGCATAGAACTTGGCAAAGGGGGCGAACTCTTTGATCGCACTGGAGGCAGCGCGCATGTATTCCTTTGTTTCGTAGCGCTCAGCGGATGGTCCGTCTTTTCGAACTTGTACAACAGATCGAAGTGTGACGCCGGGTTCCGGAAATGCGTAATTCGGCAGGACTCCTTCATCGGTCAAAGCGTTGAGAGGATATTTCTCTTGCAACTCACGGATGAGACGACCGATAATCCTGCGGGAGTCTTCTAGCTGGCGTCGCTCTTCATCCGGGTCGTCGTACTCGTCAAGGCTTTCTTCCAGCTTTTTGAGCCTATAGGACACGCTCTTGGACTGGCTCTTAAGCTCCTTAACTCTGTTACCGAGAGCCTCAAAAGCGCCGCTCAACCACTGGGGAATGGAGTCGCTCAGACCGAATTCCTCCAGAACTTGGTAGTTGTCATCGTCCAGGTGACTCTTGAAAAGCTCCAAAAACTGGTGGGTCAGAGCCTCACGGTGCTGTCGATAAAACTCGATCGCTCTGAATGGGAAGGAGGTTTTTTTGTTGGTAAGGATAGCCGATGAGTGCTTGGGCATGGAGACATTCTCGGTCTCTTCACGAGCCCACGTATCGAGGGCGAAGGCGACCATCTGCCGCTTCAACATCTCTGGGGCATTCAGGAAGCAAGCGGGAGGTTGGATGACGCCTGTCATCATCTCCATCGGCTGGGCGAAGAAATAGAGATCGTGGGGTCGTTGCAGGGTGACTGACAAACAGAAAGCGTTTCCGGTGGCTCGACCAGCACGCCCCATTCTTTGGACAAAGTTCGCCGGACCTGGCGGTACGGAACAGACCATGGTGGCAGACAGATCGCCTACGTCCACACCCAGTTCGAGGGTGGGGGTACAGACCAGAAGGTTGGGGTCACCAGGCCCTCCTATTTTGAAGCGCTCTTCAACGGTCTCGCGAGTTTCGCGGTCTAGTAGGCCGGTATGCTCATGGGCGGTCACCCGGGTGGTGTGGCCCGAGCCGTAGATGCGACTGTAGTAAGTCTCCGGGTGTACGGTTTCCTCCAGGAAGCCTTCGCAGCGGTATTTGACGCATCGTTGACCCACCCACCGTTGGGCCTCTTGTTGCTCTAGGGTCGTCGTTTGTTGGCAATCCCGGCATCGGACCGCAGACAGATGGGAAGAGACGGTCAGGGCCGACAAGGGAATTCCATAGGCTGTGCCCTTACCTGAGTTCAGAGACACGATGAGGCCGTTCTCCTCGAGCCGGAGAAGCGCCTGGTGATAAAGGTCGGCCAAGCCTTGGTCCTTGGCAGGCATTCCTAAGCATCGGCTGGCCCAGTCGCGATACCAGTGCTGCGCAGTGCTCCGAAACACGTCGAATACCTTATGAGAATTATCGGAATGAAGAAATTTGGGCTGCCGAGTACCGAACGGAAATGGTGATATCAGAGGTTTTCTCTGCTTCGATAGATGATAACCGTCGCCGTTTCCAGCCACGTAGAGGTCCAGCATGGGATGATAGACGCCGCCACGCACGCGCAATCGATGGAGAAAGGCGCTAAGAAAGTGTTCGATCTGGCTAGGCTCCTTGCGCCTAGCCACCACCATCTTCTTCTCTTTCAAGTCCTCGGACAGTGCTATTGCTGCCTTTTCAAGAGCACGCCGATTCGGGAAAGCCGTGGAGCAGCCTGTCTTTTCTAGTGTCCGGCCCACCCGAGCGCTGTATCCATACTCCATGCATATCTCCCAGGAGAGCCGCGAGGACAGTTCCTCTCGAATATGCTCCACTTTCTGGGATTTGAGATAACGCCGGTAGGCTTCGTGATACTCCAAGTCTGATGGCCAGAAACTGACCACGGCGTTGGCCCCTTCGGTCTCGGCCTGCTTGATCAGAGCGTTACAACAATCTTTGAGCGGGATCTCTCCGCGATTTTGGAGGACGATCTTTTGTAGCTGGGTTCGAAGATGAAAGCGATAGGTGCGAGCAGCGAAAAAGCCAGAGCGGTGGGAAGCGTCCTGAACCGAGTCGGTGAAAGCGAGAAGCTTCTTGTCCTGGTTATAGGGACTGTTGAAGAGCAGGGAGATCGCAACACTGGAGAGGGTCGCCGCGCGAGAGCCCAACAGACTGATAGAATCGTCGGCACCGCAAGAAGGGCACTCCCCAAGAAACTTCTTGGTTTGGCTCCCGCCCCCGCTACTTGTGGCATCGAAGGTCATGGCAATACGAATCTCGTTGTCTTCAGGCTCGGACTTATGGCTATATCGCAGCGAAGCTGCGTCCAGACAGTAGGGGAACTTGCCATCGTGCCGGTGCTGATTCAAAAGGATGAAGCGAGCGTACTTACTCTGAGTCCGAAAAGCATCACCGATCTCGCTTTGGGAGGAGATGAATGTCTCGGTGCCGGGCTTCACTTTGGTGCCTACACCATCGGCTCCGCACTCGCGACAGTAGGCAATGGGGAGGCCGTGGTAACTGCCATCATTCGGCGTTTCCTCGCTCCAGTAGAATTCGACCTTTTCGGAAACCTTGCGTTGCAGTTTTCTCAATTCGCGAAACCAGAAATAGACGCGGCAAGTGAGGAAGGGGCGCAACTTGCCATTGTCTAGGACTTTGGCATAGCTGATCAGAGCGACGTAGGAGGAGAGGGCCATGACGCGATCTTCTTCGGAGAGGTCGCTGAAGTCTTCGTCGTAGCGGGCCAGATATTCGCTAACCTCTACCACATCCCGGGGACCAGCTTCGAGGGCTTCTAGCAAATAGCGTAGCAACTTGTGCTCTCTGAGTTTCTCTCCGACGGTCACTGGGTCCGGTTGAGTGACTCCTAGCCAGAAGTCCGCCTGGTAGAGGATGTATTCGAAAACCGTTGAGAAGTCTTCGGGTTGGAACTGCGGTATCGGTCTGTCAACAAACCGTTCCGGCGCTTGTTCTACAACCCTGTCCACCGGTCTCGGCATTTCTTTCCTGCCTAGGAAGCTCTCTATGGATATCCTGTCCTCTCTAACGATAGAGTCTTCGTAGAAGTTCGGCTCGCCGAACACGTCGCGGGCGAATACGACCAGCGGGTCTTCCGGCTCGATCGAGGGTCTGAGGTCAGAGCCGATAGTGGCCGAAGTGCCAACGCAGCACATCCCTCCTGGAGGGACCTGAAGTCGGGAACGAAGGCGTCGAATCAGGCAGGCCACATCGCTGCCCTGGGCTCCGTCGTAGGTATGAAGCTCATCCAATACCAAGTATTTGAGGGTGCCGGGAGTATTGCGGGCCCAGAGCATTTTATCGTCGGGACGCTGCAATAAGAAATCCAACATTTTGTAGTTGGTCAACAGAATATTTGGTGGAGACTTTCGTAAAACGTTCTTGTCATCGACTAGGTTATACTCGGAAGCTAGATGATGTTGCCCCTGACCACCAACGTAGAGACCAGCGGTCACCGCCCCCTTTAGGCGCTGGTCGTTCCAAAGCGTCTCGGCTAATCGTCGAGCCTGGTCTGTGGCCAAAGCGTTCATGGGATAGACCAAAATGGCTTTGATGCCGGGCTCGTGGCGAGTTCGGTAACAGTGGTCTAGGACGGGGTAAAGAAAACACTCCGTCTTGCCCGAACCAGTGCCAGTGACAACCAAGGTGGGTTGAGGTTGATGGCCGTTTCGACTGTGTAAACGAGCAAAGGACCTTCGCTGGTGTTCGTATGGAGCGAAGGACGGCTTGACCTCCAGCGGGTGGCGGGCATCAGGAGACCTACGGAAGGGCAACCGTATACTCAGGTATGGGCCTCTCATAATCCCGTTTGGGCCGCTCAGAAAATCAAAGAAACTCTCTTCAAATTCTCTGTCCCTGAAGGAGAAGGTCGTCCGGAGGTAATCGATCAGGGTTGCTCGCATCTGGACGGCTAGAATCGACGGGTACATCCTTTCCGGTTTTCGGATTTCGGATTTGTCTACTGTAGTCCTGGCTGAGCGTACTGACAGAATCTGTCACAGGATATGCTTACACTAGAGCCAAATTTACTTCCAGTCATATCTGGTGGTGTACGAAGTGGAGGGGTGACGTGTATTACAGCGATGGTGGGCTACTCCTGGGGCCGAGAGAACGAACCGCTCTTGGGCTTGGAGAGCGAGAAAGATGAACGAAACAGCTGAACTCTGGAGACTTGTCTTAGAGAAGACCTGGTCGTCCGTTTATTCGGAAGTCGATGCGCATGAACGGCTTGTCATCAAGGAGTCGTTTCGAGGTGGCTTCGTTTTACGAGTTGCCCATGTCCGCGGTGGCGAGGTGTTTGTCGTCGACCCACGAGTGGCCCTCAAGGGTGAGTTTGACGAACCGTTGACCGACCGAGCGGTACAGTACTACGAGGTTAATGTCGGGAATTTTTCGCTAGAAGAATTGGAGCGTCGCCTTCACTCCCAGATCGATCAAACGCTCCAACGGGTTTCTGCCGACCCCCAAATCATCGACTGGTCAGCATTTCATTCTACTCTTCAGACGGCCTATCCGAACCTTGCCATAGAGTCCCCAAACGCTTCCAAGTTTGTGTTAAACGTGCGGCACTCGTCACAGACTCAGCTACTTGTCATCGCTTGGTTTGCTCCCGAATTAGCTAAGCTAGTCACCTCTGCCAGGCGTGAGGATATCGCCTTTCTCATTGTCGATCCGACCACTACGCCTCACTCGGCTGTGATGGAACATCTCATCCTCGCTTGGGTTGACCAGAGGCTGCGGTCCGGCGAGGAACCCGCGCTGTTCTCGGAACTTTATATAGGGCTTGAGCGAGCAGGATTCGGAGTGGAAGCTCCACAGCTTCGACGCTTGCTCGGCGGCTCCGCTCTGCGCTACCACCGCGATGCTCAAGGGCTCTTCACCCTTGCGTCCCCATCGGATCTTGCCACGGAGGCTCTTGCTCCGGAACAAGAGCCTGCTATAGAGCCCGAAGAGTTGCGGCCAACAGAGTCGATAGATATCGAGCCAGAGGTAGGTGTAGCTGTAGAGCTGCTAGTGGGCGAGGCAGAGCTAGCGGTAGACCCAGACCCAGACCCAGAGGAAACCCTTCCTGCCGAGGATGCTCTGCTGCGGGAACTCGTGGTCTTGCTTTTCGAGGTCGCCAGGGCCGACGAGAAGTTCTTGCCGGAAGAAAAGGAGGCTATGACAGCCTTCTTTGAGGGTGGCCTAGTGCTTTCGGAAAGATCCTCAGAGAAGGTAAAAGAGATCTGTGCTCAGGAGGCGCAGACTGAGCGAGTGAAGGAATTGGAACCTGTCGAACTTTTGAAGCTCCCGGAACCGGTTCGAGACCTTGTTCTGAGAGCCGCGTTTGAGATTGCACAGGCGGATTTTGAGTATCACCAAAAGGAGAAACGTGCTCTAGAGAGGATCTCCCAGAGACTCAGAGTTTCCCCTGACCTACTATCGTTTCTCGAGATCGAGTTTAGTACCACGCACGACCCTGTTGAATGCAAGCTGGCTATTCTGGGTCTGACGACGCCGGTCCAACAAGTAGACTTAGACGCTAGTTACGCACGGCTGGTCCATCGATATGAACCGGTATACTTCGGTTCTTTCTCTGCGGTCTTTGGCGAGCTCGCTCAGAAATTTCGCTCTCTCCTAGAGGAGCGTTACAACCAGCTCACCCGGTATCTTCCCACCTTCTTTGAGCGCCAGAGATACAAGGTCTTTGACCACCCAATCCGGCAAGTTGTAAGCGATGGGCGCTGCAAGGCGATCTTGGAGGAAAACGGGATCAAGACTCTCTCCCAACTCTTCTCAAGGGATCCGGCAGATGTGAAAAATCTCGAGGGAGTTGGGACGTCGACTTGGCGAAAGTTGCATCAAAATGTCCACGGATACGCTCGGAAGTTCAGCGTTTTGAGGCCTGCAGTTCAGGCTTTCTTTACCAGAGGCGAGTCTTATGTCCTCGACTCCTCCCTTGTTCGCAATGACGTGCTGAAGGAGCCGCTGGCGGCTCTGCTCGTTAGCGAACGGATCATTGCATCGCTTTCTAGGCGAAACCTGTCAACGATCCTCGACCTGATTCAGGTGGAAGGTACCGACTTGTCTGACCAGCTAGGTTTGATGCCTCGGGAATGGTTGGAACTTAAGAGCGCTCTGTTGCATGTTGTAGATAAGAGTGTCTGGCGTTCGAATGTAGAGAAGTTCATAGCCGCCGTGGAAAATCTCCACGAAAATGGGGTAAAATCCGTCGTCACCAACACTCTCCTAAAACACGGAGTTCTGTCCTCAAGGGGTCTGGTACAACGGGTAAGAGCCCATACACCGAAGTTATCTGAAGAACAGATCTTTTCAGCGTTAGAGGCGCTCTGTGGCACTGGTTCCATTTTCTGTCTCAGGAACAAACGATACGCTTTAGCCCAGGACCTGGAAGTGAATTCAGAGACGACTGAAGCTGTCCGTCAATTGGCTTTCAAGCATCTCGCTAACAGTCCAAGTTTGAGCTGCCTCGATTGCACATGGCGAAGCGGCTACAGC